>JAKAMA010000054.1 GCA_021813085.1 Chloroflexota bacterium
GCCGCATCCTGCGCTATATCGCTTGGCGAAACCGCCACCACGACGTCGCCCCCTGCCCGCTCGCCAATTTCCGGTCCATCAAGTTGGATCGGCACTAGCGACCGGAGAGGTGATCGAAGAGTATCCCGCGGATACGCCGCTCGGCAGCCGGCTCGTGTTAGGATGGGTTCGAGGATCACCGCTGCACGTCGTCGCAGCCGATGACGACAACACGACGTACGTGATCACGGTGTACGAGCCGGAGCCAGAACGATGGGACGAGCACTTCCGGATCCGCAGGGCGAGGCACGGCTGATGCGCTGCGTGGTGTGCACGCGCGGCGGGTTGCGGGCCGGATCCACCACCGTGACCATCGTCCGCGAGACGCTGACACTCGTCGTCAAGAACGTACCGGCCCTGATCTGTGAGTCCTGCGGTGATGAATACTTCGACGAGGAGGTCCTGGCCGCCCTCGAAGTGATCGCCGAGCGTTCAGAGCAGTCGGGAGTTGAGGTCGACATCCGGGAGTATCATGCGGCGTAGTCGCGCACGTCGCGCGGTGACGGGTACGGCACCATGACCAGCACCATCGGTGACACCGTGACGGCCACGGCCGAAGTGACCGCGCTCGACCCCGGGAAGCGCATCGTCACGCTCCAGACCGACTGCGTGAACCAGGATGGCGCCGTCGTCGTCCAGGGCGAAGCGCGCGTCCTGCTTGACCCGCTCGCCCCCTGACCGCCGCCCGGCGCTTCGCCCACTGGCCGAAGCAGGCGGCCGGCCACCTCACGACCCGCCTGCCGACTATCGCGGGTCGATCGGCGTGAAGACGCCGACGCGCGTCTCCACCGCCTCCGCCGCGTCGAGGCAGAGGTCCTCGCGGTAGGCGCGACCGATGACCTGCACCCCCTGCGGCAGCCCGTCGGCGACGCCGACGGGCACGGCCACCGAAGGCAGCCCCAGCAGGTTCACCAGCCCGCAGAGGCGGAAGTCGCGGATGATCGTCGCGACCTCGGTCGTGCCCGCGAGGTCGAACCCGACCGGGAACGGCGGCGAGGTGACCACCGGCCCGAGCACGAGCGGATAGCGGTCCATGAACAGGCTCCACGCCCGCGCCAGCGCGCTCCGCCGGACGAACGCGTTCACGTAGCCGGCGTAGTCCATCTCCGGGACGACAGCGAACACCAGGTCGAGGAAGCGCACCGCGTCCGGCGAGGCGAACGCCTTCAGCAACGGGTACAGGGACACCTTGAGGTCGGCCACGAGCATGCTGGCGAACAGGTCCCGGCCCTCCGCCACCATGGGCGGCTCCGCCTCCTCGACGGCGTACCCGGCGTCAGCGAGGCTGGCCGCGGCCGTGCGCACCGCCGCGGCGACGGCCGGATGCACGCCCTCGCCGGCCGGGTCGGTCGTCACCGCGACCCGCACGGGCGCTGTCGGCCGCGGCGATTCGAGCGGCGCGGGCACCCACCGCGGGTCGCGGGCGTCCGGCCCGCACATGCAGGACAGCGCGAGCCGCAGGTCGCGCGCGTGCCGGGCGAGCGGGCCCTGCACGGACATCAGTTGGATCGTCGCCGTCGCGTCCTCGGGTGGCAGCGCGGACGCCGCGGCGACGCGCCCGAACGTCGTGCGGATGGCCGTGATGCCGTTGCACTGCGAGGGCCAGCGCAGCGAACCGCCGAGGTCGCCGCCCATGCCGAGCGGGCTCATGCCCGTGGCGAGCGCGACCGCCTCGCCGCCGCTCGATCCTCCGGGCGTACGCGCCGCGTCCCAGGGGTTCTTCGTCGCACCGCGCAGGGCGTTGTCGGTGTGGTAGCGCAGGCCGACGTCCGGCATGTTGGTGCGCGCCATGACGATGGCGCCCGCGGCCCTGAGCTGCGCGATGTGCGGGGCGTCGACCGCCGGCACGGCATCCTTCAGCGCGACGACGCCCTGCGTCGTCGCGGACCCGGCGACGTCCGCGTTCTCCTTCACGGTGATCGGCACGCCATGCAGCGGCCCGACGTCGCCGCCGGCGGCGAGCGCCGCGTCGGCCTGGTCCGCGGCCGCCAGCGCCTGCTCGGCGAGGACGACGGTGACCGCGTTGACCGCGGGGTTGACCGCCTCGATGCGGCCGAGGTGCGCCGCCACCACCTCGCGGCTCGAAACCGTCTTCGCGCGGATCGCCCGCGCCAGGTCGGACGCCCCCAGGCGCCACAGCTCCGTTTCCATCTCCCGCCCCCCTTCGTCGACAGCCTGGACGCGTTCGCGCGCCATGATAGCGGGTGCCGGCCGCGGCCGTCAGGGCCGCATGGACGGGGAGAGGACGAGGTGCGCCGGGGCCATGGCTTGGGATACCATTCCGGCACCATGACCAGCACCAACGGGCACACGGACCCCAACGAGCCTGCCGATGCACTGCCGTGAACCAGCCCCATTTGAAGCTCACGGCCCACGCGGTTCGGCGGATGTTCGAGTGGCGCGTTTCTCGCGCAGACATCCGGTGGGCCCTCCTTCATGGAGCCGTCATCGAGCGATACCCGGACGATGTCCCACTTCCGAGCCGCCTCGTGTGAGGATGGTCTGGAGGCCGTCCGATTCACGTCGTTGTCGCCGATGACCGCCACGAACAGACGACGGTGGTGATCACCGTGTATCAACCGGACCCCGCGAAATGGGATCCGACATTTCAACGGAGACGCTTGCCATGAAGTGCGTGATCTGCAGAGGGGGCGAGACGGCGCCTGGGTCAGCAACGATGACCCTCACGCGCGAAGGGACCACCGTCGTTGTCAAGGACGTCCCGGCAGATATCTGTGACAACTGCGGCGAGGAGTACTTCGACGAGATCGTGACGGACCGCCTCCTGGCCGTCGCCGAAGAGGCCGCGCGCTCCGGGGTCGAAGTCGACGTCCGGCGCTTCGTCGCTGCCTGACTGCCGGCCAGCGGCCCGGGTAACGCGGCGCGGCGATCGCCACACGGTCGTGCGCCGGGGCCATGGCTTGGGATACCATTCCGGCACCATGACCAGCACCAACGGCCACACGGACCCCAGCGACCTGTCCGCCGCGCTCGAGCGCTGGGAGCAGGGCACGCTCCACCGCGCGCTCGACCGCGGCGGCGAGCGCCAGGCGCGCTTCGCCACGACCTCGACGGAGACGCGCCGCCTCTACACGCCCCTCGACGTCGCCGGCGTGGACTACGACCGCGACGTCGGCCTCCCGGGCGAATATCCGTACACCCGCGGCGTCCAGCCGACGATGTACCGCGGCCGCCTCTGGACGATGCGCCAGTACGCCGGCTTCGGCACGGCGACCGAGTCGAACGAGCGCTTCAAGTTCCTCCTCTCGCAGGGCCAGACCGGCCTCTCCGTCGCCTTCGACCTGCCGACGCAGATCGGCATGGACTCCGACGACCCGGACGCCGACGCCGAGATCGGCCAGGTCGGCGTCGCCATCGACTCGCTGGCCGACATGGAGGAGATGTTCGCCGGCATCCCGCTCGACCGCGTGTCGACGTCGATGACCATCAACGCCCCCGCGTCGGTGCTCGTAGCGATGTACATGGTGGTGGCCGAGAAGCAGGGCGTGCCCTCGGCCGACATCATGGGCACCGCCCAGAACGACGTGCTGAAGGAGTACGTCGCCCGCGGCACCTACATCTACCCCCCGCGCCCGTCACTGCGGCTCGCCGCCGACCTCATCACCTACTGCGCGCGCTACGCCCCGAAGTTCAACAGCATCTCCGTCAGCGGCTACCACATCCGCGACGCCGGCGCGACCGCCGCGCAGGAGATCGGCTTCGCCTTCGGCAACGCCATCGCCTACCTGGAGGCGTGCCAGCGCGCCGGCGTCGGCATCGACGAGGTGGCGCCCCGCATCTCCTGGATCTTCAACACGCACAACAACTTCTTCGAGGAGGTCGCCAAGTACCGCGCGCTGCGCCGCATGTGGGCGAAGCTGCTGCGCGGCCGCTTCGCCGCGCAAGACCCCGCCTCGTGGAAGCTGCGCACACACGTCCAGACCGGTGGCGCGACGCTCACCGCGCAGCAGCCCGAGAACAACATCGTCCGCGCGTCGCTGCAGGCGCTGGCGTCCGTGCTGGGTGGCGTCCAGTCGATGGCCCTCTCCTGCTACGACGAGGCGCTCGCCATCCCCACGGAGGACGCGCAGCGCATCGCCCTGCGGACGCAGCAGATCATCGCGCACGAGACGGGCGTCACCGATACCGCCGACCCGCTCGGCGGCTCCTACTACGTCGAAGCGCTCACCGACGAGATCGAGCGCAAGGCGCAAGCGTACATCGACCGCGTCGAGGACCTGGGGGGCGCCGTCGCCGCCATCGAGGCCGGCTACGTGCAGGCGGAGATCCAGGAGGCCGCCGTGCGCCAGCAGCAGGAGGTCGAGTCGGGAGCGCGCGTCGTCGTCGGCGTCAACAAGTTCCGCAGCGACGAGGGACGCGAGCCGACCATCTTCCGCGTCAACACCGAGGTCGCGCGCGGCCAGGTCGAACGCCTGCGCCGTGTCCGTGCCGGCCGCGATGCCGCGGCGGTCGCGACGGCGCTGCGGCGCCTCAACGACGCGGCGCGCGGCGACCAGAACCTCATGCCCGCGGTCCTCGACGCCGTGCGTGCCTACGCCACCTTGGGCGAGATCTGCGGCGAGCTCCGCCAGACCTGGGGCGAGTACCGCCCGCCAACGGTGGTGTAGGCGGTCGATGGTCGCAGGTGTCGCGTTGAGGGCTGATAGAATGCGAGGGGCATCTGAGCGGCAGGCAGCTTCGTGGCGTCAGCGGTGGTCGCGCGATTCGTGCGTTCGAGAGGGCCGGGTATCACGTGGCACGCACACGAGGCAGCCATGTCATCCTTGAACATCCAGATCGGAAGCCGCTCGTGATCCCGCGCCACGGGGTCGTGAAGCCCGGGTTGTTGCTCGCGCGCGTCAAGGACGCGGGCCTGACGCCGGAGGCTTTCGCAGAACTGCTATGAGGGACTGATGTCCGACATCGAATACACGGTGATCGTGCACGAGGACGAAGACGGTGGCTTCTGGACGGACGTCCCTGCGCTCCCCGGAACAGGGTCACAGGGCGACACCGTGGAAGAAGCCGTCCAGAACACGCGAGAAGCCGTCTCGCTCATGGTCGAGTACCTGCGCTCCCGCGGCGAGCCGATCCCGGCCCCGAAGGACCTCGTCGTGAAGATCACGGTCGCGGCCTGAGGGCGCAACGGCGAGACCGCGCATCCTGGCCTCGACGCCGTGCGCGCCTGCGTCACCCTGGGCGAGATCTGCGGCGAACCCGCCCGCGCGGACATTGACAGCGCCGGGCGGAAGCCCTGTTGCGACCTGCGGCCGATCCGTTACAGTCTCCGCCGTTAGCGCCCGCGTGCTGCCAGGGGAGGAGATGCAATGTCGGAACAGCGGCTCGAAGGCCAGGTGGCCATCGTCACCGGCGCCTCGCGCGGTATCGGGCGCGCCTGCGCCGAGGAGCTGGCGCGCGAGGGCGCGGCGATCGTCGTCAACTACTTCACCAACCAGGAGGCCGCGGACGCCCTCGTCGGCGACATCGTCTCGAAGGGCGGCCGCGCCGTCGCCGTCCGCGCTGGCGTCGGCCACCCCGACGACTGCAAGGCGCTCATCGAGCAGACGATCGAAACCTACGGTCGCATCGACATCCTGATCAACAACGCCGGCGTCAACCGCGACCGCGTGCTCAAGCGCATGTCGATTGACGAGTGGCAGGAGGTGATCAACACCGACCTCAGCAGCGCCTTCTACTGCACCTCGGCCGCGATCCCGCACATGATCGAGCGCAACTACGGGCGCATCATCCTCATGTCGAGCATCATCGGCCAGATGGGGAACGTCGGCCAGGCGAACTACGCCGCCGCGAAGGCTGGCCTGATCGCCTTTGCGAAGTCGGCCGCGAAGGAGCTCGCGCGCAACAACATCACCGTCAACGCGATGTGCCCGGGCTTCGTCGAGACGGACATGGTGATCGCGCTGACCGACGAGGTGAAAGAGGCCCTGCTGAAGCAGATCCCGCTCGGCCGCTTCGGCCGCCCCGAGGAAGTGGCCTCGTTCGTGCGCTACCTCTGCACCGAGGGCGACTGGATCACCGGCCAGCAGTTCAACCCCAACGGCGGCCAGTACATGTAGCAGTTCCATATGGCGCGCCAGCGACACCCCCGCGGCTGGAACGTCACCCGTACACTCGGAGCGCGGGCCTTCAGCCCGCGCGGGGTCGCATGCCGGCCGCCCGATACAGGCCCGTCCGGGGCATGGCCCCGGCCCAACGGCCGACCACCCGCGCGAGCGGGCTGCGAGATCCGCACCGCCCGCCCGCGCCCGTCCGCCCCCGCCCCGCGCTAGACTGCCACCACAGCCCTGCGCCTGCGCGCCCGGCGGACAGTGACGAGCGAGCCCATGCCCTCCACCATCTTCGCCGAAGGCCTCATCCGCTACTTCGGCGCCGGCATCAAGGCCGTCGACGGCATCGACCTCGCGATCGACGAAGGGCAGATCTTCGGCTTCCTTGGCGCCAACGGCTCCGGCAAGACCACGACGGTCCGCATGCTCACGACGCTCCTGCGCCCCACCGCCGGCCGCGCCCAGGTCTGCGGGCTCGACGTGCTGCGCCAGCCGGCTGCCGTCCGCCGCAGCATCGGCGTCGCCCTGCAGGAGGCGGGGCTCGACGACGTGCAGACGGGCCGCGAGCTGCTCCGCCTGCAGGCCCGCCTCTACCGCCTGCCGGCGTCCGACGTCGAGCCGCGCGTCGCCCAGCTCCTCGACATCGTCGACCTCGCCGACGCCGCTGACCGTCGCATCAAGACCTACTCCGGCGGTATGCGGCGCCGCCTCGACCTGGCGGCTGCCCTCGTCCACCGCCCCAAGGTCGTCTTCCTCGACGAGCCCACCACCGGCCTCGACCCGATCAGCCGCGAGGGCATCTGGCGCTACGTCAACGAGCTCAACCGGAGCGAGGGCGTCACCTTCTTCCTCACCACCCAGTACCTCGAAGAGGCCGACCGCCTGGCGCACGACGTCGCGATCATGTCCGCCGGCCGCATCGTCGCGCAGGGCTCGCCCGCCGCGCTCAAGGCCAGCATCGGCACCGACGTCGTCACCGTGCGCATCGAGGACCGTGACGGCTTGCTTCCGCGCGCCGAACAGGCCGTCCGCCGCCTCGAGGGCATCGAGGACGTGCGCATCGTCGATGACAGCGTCGTCGTCTACGTGCGCGAGGGCAGCGCGGCCATCGCCCGCATCATCCTGCTGCTCAACGACGCGTCCGTCCCCGTGCGCGAGGTGACGCTCGCCCAGCCGACGCTCGACGACGTCTTCCTCCGCAAGACCGGCCACCACATCGAGTCGGAGGACGCACTCGCGCCGCGCGCGGCCGGGGCAGCGTCGTGATGCAAGCGGTCCGCGACTCCTGGTACCTGATGCTGCGCGGCCTGCGCGAGTCGCTGCGCCAGCCCGGCATCGAGATCGGCAACATCTTCATCCCGATGTTCTTCTTCGCGATCACCGTGGGCGCCATCAGCGGCATCGCCGCGAAGGCGTTCGGCGTCAGCAACTACGTCGGGTTCCAGATGCCCGTCGCCATCCTGCAGGGCGTCGCCGGCAGCGCCGGCAGCGGCGGCATGGGCATGGTCACCGACATCGAGCGCGGCTACTTCGACAAGCTGCTGCTCACCCCCGCGCCCCGCATCTCGCTCGTCATCGGCCGCCTCGCCGCCGACGGCGTGCGCGTGATGATCATCGCCGTGCTGCTGCTGATCGCCGGCCTCATCACCGGCTCGGGCATGGCATCCGGGCCGGGCGGCGCGCTGCTGCTCATCCTCATGGCGGGGCTGTTCGGCCTCGCCTACTCCGGCATCGGCCTCGCGATCGCGCTCAAGACGGGCAGCGCGCAGGCGGCGCAGATGAGCTTCCTCATCTTCTTCCCGCTGCTCTTCCTCTCGCCCGCGTTCGCGCCGAAGAGCGTCTTCAGCGGCTGGCTCCGCTTCCTCGCGACGATCAACCCCGTCACCTACCTGCTCGAAGGCATGCGCGACCTCGTGCTGAACGGCTGGGACCCCGCCTCGCTTGCCGCCGCCTTCGGCGCCATCCTCGGCATCGCTGCGGTGACCCTGACCGCCTCCGTGCTCGCGCTCCGCTCCCGCACCGCCTGAGCGCAGCGCGCGAGGGTGCCGGGCGATGTGCTGATCCCGCCTCCACGACGACCATGATCGTCCATACGTCTCCGGCAGACACGTTCTCAGGGCGCAACAGTAACGCGCAGGAAGGTTGCCGGAATGGTGGTGGCATCCTTGCTGGGGCTCTGGTTCTGGCTGGTGAACAGAGCCTCCAACTCCTTCTGGAGATCACCTGCTCGGCCGTTCTTCTCCGCGGCTTCGAATGCATTCATGGTCGGCCCGTAGTAGTTTCTGAATTCAGCAACGAACTCCGGTGGCGTGCCGGCGAAGTGAAAGGTGTAGGTTTCTCGAGCGAAGGAGATCTTCTCTCCCGCAACTCCCGCTCCCGCGAACCGCTCGATGACCGTGTCCTCGATCCCCCAGGTCATCGGGCTAATGAAGCCTTCCGGCGGTGGCGGCGAGTATGCGGAGCTGATCTTCAAGATCTGTGCCACCAATGTCGGATCATTTGGAATCCAGTTTCCCATCGTGATCCGGCCTCCGGGCCGGGTCACCCGCACCATCTCCCGGGCGACGTCAGACGGCCTTGGTGCAAACATGGCGCCAAAGAAGCTCACGACGTGATCGAACGTATGATCGTGCAGCTCGTGCAGGGCGGACGCGTCGCCTACCTGAAACCTGCAGTTCGTCAGGCCGTGCTCCTGCGCGCGTTTGCTCCCAGCCGCAACAAGGTTCCTCGCGATATCGACGCCTAACACGTCCGCTCCGAGTCTCGCCGCCGGCAACGCCGTCGTCCCATCGCCGCATCCGAGATCCAGGACCTTGAGCCCTGCTGTGAGTCCGATGCCCTGGACGACCGCCTCTCCGCTGCCGCGCATACTCGCGGCAATGCGGGTGAAGTCGCCCTTTTCCCACAGTGCTTGGTTCGGATTCATTGCTGCACTCTCCCTAGTAGGAGTCGATCGATTCGCCGTGCGTGGTGGTCTAGTTTAGCCTGTGCTAATGAGCGCGTCACTACCGGAGGCGGTAGTTTATTGGGGAAATCAACGCGGGCGCGGCGATGTGGGTGGAGCGCTGGCAATCTTCCCGCGCGCGAACTGCGCTGCCAGATAGGCGCGGGACGACGTCCCGAGCTTCGCGTACGTCTCCTTGAGGTGATACCGGATGGTGTTCACGGACAGACCGAGGTTGTCCGCGACCTGCTCGTTGGTCAGCCCGTCCGAAACGAGGCCCGCCACCTCGATTTCACGCCGCGTGTATGTCGGCATGGCGCACTCTCCATGGCGCGCTTCACATACGCTGGAGTGTGCCACGGCTTCATGCGCCTGGCAAACGGGGTGCGTGGCCGACTGCTCGCGTGGGCGTCCCCGTGCGCGCACCGCCTGCTACCCTGCACGCACGATGGAACCAACCCGCATCCGCAACTTCTGCATCATCGCCCACATCGACCACGGCAAGTCGACGCTCGCCGACCGCTTCCTCGAACAGACCGGCACCATCGCCCGCCGCGACATGTCCGCGCAGGTGCTCGACGACATGGACCTCGAGCGCGAGAAGGGCGTCACCATCAAGGCCAAGGCCGTGCGCATGGCCTTCACCCACCGCGACGGCCAGGCCTACGAGCTGAACCTCATCGACACCCCCGGCCACGTCGACTTCGGCTACGAGGTCTCGCGCGCCCTCGCCGCCTGCGAGGGCGCCCTGCTCATCGTCGACGCCGCCCAGGGCATCCAGGCCCAGACCCTCGCCAACGTCTACCTGGCGCTGGAGGCCGACCTCAAGCTGATCCCCGTCGTCAACAAGATCGACCTGCCGAGCGCCGAGCCCGAGCGCGTCGCCCAGGAGCTGGTCGATACCCTCGGCTTCGACCCGGACGAGATCCTCTTCGCCTCCGCGAAGGAGGGCACCGGCACCCACGAGGTCCTCGAGGCCGTCGTCGACCGCATCCCGCCGCCCGCCGCCGACGCCGCGAAGCCCCTGCGCGCGCTCATCTTCGACAGCAAGTACGACGCCTACAAGGGGGTCATCGCC
>JAKAMA010000055.1 GCA_021813085.1 Chloroflexota bacterium
GTAGCCGAACAACGGCTTGCGCGAAAACGTCGGTAAGATCTCGGAGACGATCCCCATGGCCGGCAAGATGAGGATATAGACCTCGGGATGGCCGAACATCCAGAACATGTGCTGCCAGAGCAGCGGTGTCGCGCCCGCGTTCGCGTTGAAGAAGTTGGCGCTGAACAGCCGGTCGAAGGTGAGCTCGAACATCGCGACCGCGATCACCGGCATCGCGAAGATGAGCAGGAACGACGTCACCAGCGACATCCAGACGAACACCGGCATGCGGAAGAGGCTCATGCCGGGCGCCCGCATGTTGAGGATCGTGACGATGAAGTTGAAGCCGCCGGCCAGCGAGGCGATGCCCAGGATCTGGATGCCGAGCATCCAGAAATCCACCCCGGTCCCGGGCGAGTAGGCGCTCTCCGTCAGCGGCGCGTAGCCGTACCAACCCGTGTCCGGTGCACCGAGGTGCCCCTTGAAGATGTTGCCACCCGTGAAGAAGCTGACGTTGAGGAAGATGCCGCCGAGCAGGAAGACCCAGAAGCTGAAGGCGTTGAGCCGCGGGAACGCCACGTCGCGGGCGCCGATCATCAGCGGGATCAGCAGGTTCATGAAGGCGACGCCGAGCGGCATGACGACGAGGAAGATCATCGTCGTGCCGTGCATCGTGAAGATGGCGTTGTACTGATCCGGGTTGAGCAGGCTCTGGTTCGGACGCGCGAGCTGGAGGCGCACGACCAGCGCCTCGACGCCGCCCGCCAGGAAGAAGATGAAGGCGGCGACGCCGTAGAGGATCCCGATCTTCTTGTGGTCGACGGTCGAGAGCCAGCTCCAGATGCCGTGATAGGGCTCGCCGGCGCCGCGGGCCTGCTTCATCGCCTCGGCCATCGTCACCGGTCCGCGTCCTGTGATCGCTCGTGCCATCAGTTCCCCCCGGACGCCACGGCCTGTGGCTGACTCGGCGCACTGCTCGGCGTGGTGACAGCGCCCTGGCTCTTCGCCCAGGCCTCGAACTCCTGCGGCGTCTGGACGATCACGCGGAAGCGCATCTCAGCGTGGCCGAAGCCGCAGAACTCGGCGCACTGGCCGGAGTAGTCACCAGGTTGGTCGGCCTTGATCCACATGTGGTTCGGGTGATTCGGGATGACCTGGATCTTCCCCGCGAGCTTGGGGACCCAGAAGCTGTGGATCACGTCCCCGGAGTGGAACTGGAGGCCGATCTCCGTCCCGGCAGGGATGTGCATCTCGTTGTTGGGGCTGCTAATCGGCTTGCCGCTGGCATCCTTGTAGTCCGGGTATTCGAACTGCCACAACCACTGGATCGCCGTCACATTGACGCGCGTCGCGCCCTTGTGCGGTTCGCGTCCCAGCGCGACGACGCCCGCGAGCACCGGCACGGCGACGATCGCCAGGAGGATCGCCGGGGCGACCGTCCAGGCCACTTCCAGGGCGGGGTTGCCGTGGACCTGCCGCGGGATCGAGTCGTCGCCCTTGCGGTTGCGGAACTTGAACACGATGAGGAGCACGAGGCCTTCGACGAGGACGAGGACGGCGGCGGCCGGCCAGATGACGAGCAGGTAGATGTCGCGCTCGCGGCCCGCGACGGGTCCGGCCGGGGCCATCGTGTTCTGGGCGCCGCCAATGATGCTCGAGCAGCCCGCGAAGAGGACCACCGTGGCGAGCGCGAACGCGCCCACCAGTGCGCGGCGAAGATAGACGCCCCGACGGCTCACCGCTCCCCCTCTCGTCGCTCCAGACGTCCACCTCGCGTGATGTGCCGGCCGTACGGCCTGTCCAGGGTAGACGGCACGGCTCCACCGCCCGCGCGCGCGCAATTGGCGTCAGCCCGGGAAGGCGCGGACCGCCCCGACCTTTGCGCCGAGCGAATTATTCCCCGCGTCCCGAGTAGCGTCAAGCCCTCGTGACGGATGCCACAATCGCGTGGTCGGTGCGTGGGGCGGCGATGGGAGCGGTACACGGGCCCTCGGGTGCGGGGTGCGGCCCCGGCTCAGCGCAGGATGAGCGGATCGATGCCGACGGCGAGAAAGATCAGCGCCAGGTACAGCAGCGAGAACGTGAACACCCGCATCGCGGCGCCGGGACGGTCGTCGCCGCGCAGGCGCCACGCCTTCCAGACGAAGACGCCGCCGAGCGCAGCCGCCGCGACGGCATACAGCCACCCGACCGTGCCCGTCGCGTACAGCGCGAGGCTGACCGGCATGAGGAGGGCGGCGTAGACGAAGATCTGCTTCTTCGTCTCGTGGAGCGAGGCGACCACCGGGAGCATCGGCACGCCCGCGCGGGCGTAGTCGTCCCGGTACTTGATCGAGAGCGCCCAGAAGTGCGGCGGCGTCCAGAAGAAGATGATCGCGAAGAGGACGACGGCGGGCCAGCCTACGTCGCCGCGCACGGCGGCCCAGGCGACCAGCGGTGGCATCGCGCCGGCGGCGCCGCCGATGACGATGTTCTGCGGCGTCGTGCGCTTCAGCCACATCGTGTACACGAGCACGTAGAAGGCGGCGGCCGAGAACGCGAGGATGGCGGCGAGCAGGTCCGCGGCCAGGGCCAACATCAGGAAGGCCGCGACCTCGAGGCCCAGCGCGAAGACCAGCGCGCTCGCGGGGTCCACCTTCCCCATCGGCAGCGGCCGGCCGCGTGTGCGGTGCATGATCTCGTCGATGTCGCGGTCGACGTAGCAGTTGATCGCATTGGCGCCGCCGGCGGCGAGCGTGCCGCCGAGCACGGTCGCGAACATCAGCCAGGGCGAAGGGATGCCGCGCTGGGCCAGGATCATCGTCGGCACGGTCGTGATCAGGAGCAGCGAGATGATCCCCGGCTTCGTGAGCGCGAGGTAGGCGGAGAAGACCTCGCGCCAGCGCGTGGCCGGGGCGGCGGGCTGTACGCGGACGTCTAGCGCGCCCATTCGGCCACCTTCGCGCGTTCGCCGGCCGCGGCGTCACGGGCCGCGGCCGCGCGCCGGCCGGGCAAATAGAACGAGAGCGCCGCCACGCCGACGAGCAGGCACCAGAGCAGCGCCGCGAGCGACAGGTGCGCGACCACGATGCCCGCCGCCAGGCTGGTCCAGATGTTCGCCGCACCGACCAGCGCCTGCGCCACGTAGACGGCCAGTGCGACGAGCGGCAGGGCGACGAGCAGCGGCTCGGCGCGGCGCTCCTCGAAGCCCATGTACGCCAGGCCGGCGAGGATGACCCCCAGCAGGCCGGCGACGAACCGATGGAGCATCTGCAAGCCCTGCGCGCTGCCGCTGCCCGCGAAGCTGCTGCCGCCGCAGAGCGGCCAGCTCTTGCAGGCGAGCGCGGCATCGGTGCCGCTGATGTACGAGCCCAGCACGAGCGTGATGAACGCGACCGCCGCCGCGGCGAGCGCCAGGCGGGTGTACGGCGTGGCCAGCGCCGCCGGCAGCGCCCCGGCGCCGCGGGCGCGGAAGTGCGCGATGACGGCGGCCACGATCATGATGCCCATGAACGTCATCGCCGTGGCCAGGTGCGCCGCGACGATCTCCGCGGGCAGGTCCCGCTTCACCGTGATGCCGCCGAGGATGATCTGGAACAGCAGCACGACGCCGGCGGTGAACGCCAGCCAGAACACGAGCCTGTTCTTGCGCTCGGTCTTGAACGTGAAGAAGGTGACGCCGAGGAACAGGATGCCGACCACGGTGGCTGCCGTACGATGCGAATACTCGATCAGTGTGTGCTTCTCGAGCTTCGGGATGAGGCTGCCGTGGCAGGTCGGCCAGTCCGGGCAGCCAAGGCCGGAGCCCGTCGCGCGCACCGTGCCGCCGATGACGACGAGCGCGAAGGTTGCGAGGATCGTGGTGATCAGCAGGCGCTGGAACCAGGTCATAGGCACGTGCGGCCGGCGGCGCGCGCCAGCGCGTCATCCTCCTGTTGATGAGCGAAACAGGCGGTCGAGTGTGCTGCTCGTGAGCGATATCACGAGTAACACGCGCCTTTCCAAGGGTCAAGCGAGGCTGACTGTAGCACGTTGACACAGCGGACGCCGGGGCTAAGATACGATCCATCCGTCCACGGAACGTGCGCATTTGAGAAAGGTCATGCAGATGGCTGAGACCGGCAGAGCGGCGGTGTTCCTCGGGCCCGGCAAGGGCTACGAGGTCCAGGAGTTCGAGGTGCCGGCGCCGGAGCCGGAAGGCATCGTCATCAAGGTGTCGATGGGCGGCATCTGCGGCTCCGACCTGCACATCTGGCGCGGCGACTCGCCGCTCTTCGCGGCGATGGCCGGCAACGTCGCCGGCCACGAGATGAGCGGCCGCGTCCACCGCCTCGGCGCGAACATCAAGACCGACTCGCTCGGCCGGCCGCTGAAGGAGGGCGACCGGGTGGCCTACGCCTACTTCTACCCGTGCGGCCGATGCTACCAGTGCAACAAGGGCGAGTTCGCCGCCTGCCCGCAGAAGCTGCTGGGCATGGGGCCGAGCATCAGCAAGTTCAGCGGCGCCTACGGCGAGTACTACTACCTCAAGCCCGGCGGCTGGGTGTTCAAGGTGCCGGACGCGATCACGGACGCGATGGCGACGCCCGTCAACTGCGCGCTCTCGCAGGTGACCTACGGGCTGCAGCAGGCCGGCCTGCGCTACGGCGACACCGTCGTCGTGCAGGGCGCCGGCGGCCTCGGGCTGAACGCGATCGCCGTGGCGAAGGAGATGGGCGCGGACGCCGTGATCGCGATCGACGGCGTGCCCGGCCGCCTCGCGCTGGCGAAGCGCTTCGGCGCCGACGATGTGATCGACATCACGCGCGAGGCGACGCCGATGGACCGCATCGCGAAGGTGAAGGCGCTGACCGGCGGCCGCGGCGGCGACGTCGTGGTGGAGGTCGTCGGCATCCCGCAGGCCGTGCCCGAGGGCATCCAGATGGTCCGCGAGGGCGGCACGTACCTCGAGATCGGCAACATCTCCTTCGGGCGGACGGCGGAGATCGACCCCTCACAGCTCGTCTGGGGCTCGAAGCGGATCCAGGGCGTGATCATGTACAACCCGTGGGTGATCCCGGAGGCGCTGGACTTCCTCGTGCGGACGAAGGACAAGTACCCGCACGGCGACGTGGTGTCGCACACGTTCAAGCTCGACGACATCAACGAGGCGTTCCAGAACAGCGAGTGGCTGCGCGAGGGCGACGCGACGAAGGTCAACCGCGCGGCGATCGTGATGGGGTAGGCGCGCGCAGCGACGCCGCGGCCTCCCAGAGCCGGACGATGCCGAGCGCGGCGAGCGGGGCGATGACGACGGCCAGCGGATAGTGGAAGCGCGGGTCGCCGAAGAACACGAGGTACGCCGCCGTCCACGACAGGATCACCGCGACGAGCAGGATGACCTCGCGCGGGTAGCGTCCCGCGCCGGCGGCGGCGCCAAGAGCCGCGAGCGCGAGCACGGCGGCCCAGAACGCGTTGTCGGCGCCGCGGAGCCAGCCATCGCCACGGCTGCTGAAGTCCGGATGGTCGCCGTACGCGGCGTTCCAGTCGAGCGCGGTGGCGTCGGACTCGTAGATCGCCCGCAGCTTGGTCAGCGCGAGCCGCGCCTCGGCGGCCGGGTGCGACCGCGCGTACGCCAGGGCGTCGTCCAGCGCGATCCGGCTCGACGCGGCCTCGTACTGGGCGAGCGTGAGGCCGGTCGCGTGGGAGCGCGGGACGGGCTGCAGGGTCCGCATCCGTCCCGTCGCACCGGCGTGGTTGCCGATCCAGAAGTCCGAGCCGAAGTTCGAGGCGATCGGCACGAAGCTGCCGGACAGGCGTTCATTCCTGACCAGCCAGGGTGTCAGCAGCAGCGCCGTCAGCGCGGCGAGCGTCAGCGACCACGCGAGCCATCGGCGCAGGCCGGGGCGGCAGAGCAACCACCAGAGGCCGGCGATGGGCAGGAGGAGCAGCCCCTCTCCGCGCGTCAGCGCGGCGGCCGCGACGACGGCGGCGAGCGCCGGCAGGACGGGCCATGGCGTCGCCCGCCGGCGCGGGAGCCAGAGGGCGAGGAGCAGGCCGAGCGCGAAGAGCGCCGTGAACAGCGGCTCGGAGAGCGCGAGCGAGCTGAACTGGACCTGCCCGGGCCAGACGGCCAGGAGCAGCGCGGCGACGATCGCGACGCGCGCGCCAACGAGCATGCGGCTGGCGGCGTAGACGGCCGCGATCGTGATCAGCGCCAGCACGACGTTCGCGGCGTACGCCTGCGCGCGGCCCTCGCCGAACGCCTTGAAGACAGCGCCGAGGAAGGCCGAGTAGCCGGGCGGCCACGCCATCGTCGGCGGGCCGAGGTACGGGTTGCGGAAGCCGTCGCCCGCGGCGATGAAGCGCGCCGTGTTCCAGTACCACACCGTGTCGTCGAAGCGGCCGTCGTTCGGGTAGGGATGGACGCGGACCAGCCACGCCGCCCGCAGGCCGGCGGCGAGGCACAGCGTCCCGACGAGCGGCGCGAGGGCCAGGGCGCGTCCGCGCCACGCGCGAGGGGCGGGCGCCCCGGACGCGCGCGGCGTGGCTTCGGACGCGGCAGCAGGGTCGGGCCTCATGCCGCCTCCCGTCGCTGAGCGACGGCGTCGATGATACGCGATGACCCGGCGAGCTACGTGCCGGCGGCGATCTCCGACGCGGGCCGGGGCCTTCCGTCAGCGGCGGGGCGCGCCGTGCTCGCGATAGTACGACCGCCAGACGAGCCGGTACAGCGGCAGCAGGCGCGGGATGGAACGCACGCCCGGGATGAACGGGACCAGCACCAGCGCCAGCGAGAGCAGCATCATCAGCCCCCAGACCAGCGCGTCCGCATTGGTCGAGGTGGAGAACGGCCGCACCTGGTACCAGAAGGTGTACAGCCACAGCCACGGCTGGCCGGGGAAGTTCCCCGTCTCGTTCATCATGCCCCACTGGTTGCCGGACAGGTGCTGCGCCTGTGCGAGGTCGGCAAGGTAGCCGCCGTCCGCCAGAAAGAGCAGCGGTTTGGTGTAATCCGCCTGGTAGAAGCCGGTGCCCGCGTTGACCAGTTGGCTATCCAGCGCACCGGACTGCGCGAGGCCGAGGAGCCCCGTGGCCATCGCCGGCACCGGTCCGTAGTCGCCGGCGGCCACCTGCGCCGGGTCACCCCCGGGCGCCTTGGACAGCGCGTCCGCGTAGGCGCCCGCCCACTGGTCCTGCTGCGCCGACGGGGCCGCCTCGTACCGCCGCACGGCTGCCTGCACCGCCGCATCGCCGGTCATCGTGCGCAGCGGGTCGATGACGAATGCGCGGGCCGGGTCGACGGGGATGCGGACCCCCGCCCACTTCTGAAGGTGCAGCGGCCCGATCTGCTGGCCGGTGCTGCTGTGGTTGTACGGCGGCCCGTAGCCCGCGCTCGTGCTCGTGCCGGCCAGCTCGCTCACCGTGGTGGCGATGAAGTCGTTCGGCGCCTTCCGCGCCCACTGCTCGAGGGTGACGCCCTTCTCGTTCGGTGACGAGAAGAGCAGCGCCAGTACGACCGTCAGCAGCGATACGACGACGAGGGCGACGATGAACTCCTTGACGAGGTCGTACGGGCGCCTGGGGCCCCGCCAGTCCCCGGCGGCCGGGTCCACGCGGCCCGCGGTCATGGCGCCGCCTCCTTCGCCGCCGCACCTTCGACCCGGCCGTCGAGGTCGACGCCGATGGGCGGGACGACGCCGCTCTTACGGACGAGCAGGATGTGCAGGACGATGAGGACGGAGACGGCCAGAGGCAACAGGGCGACGTGCCAGAGCAGCATCTGCCCAAAGTCCAGCACGTTCCAGAACGCGCCGATGCCGGTCGCGTTGATGCCGTCCTTCGCCTGCGTCGAGATCCACTGGGAGTCGAAGTTCTGCTGGACCAGGTAGCCCGTGAACGCGGTGCCGATCGATGCGAGGAATATCACCGCTCCGGTGATCCAGGTGAGGGCGCGGCGGCCCCGCCAGGCGGCCATGAAGAACTTGCCCCAGAGATGGACGACCATGAAGAAGAAGAACAGCTCGACGCTCCACAGGTGCAGGCTGTTGACGAAGTGCCCGCGGCTCGACACCTGCCACCACGTGGGTCCCTTGAGGGCGATCACGAGCCCGGATGCGCACACCACGACGAACGCGGTGAGCGCGAGCACGCCGAACACGTAGATCCACGACGCGACGTACGCGGGCTGTGTGTCCGGGAGCAGGTGCTCGGGCGGCATGGCGTCGAGCGTGCGCGCACGCAGCCAGCCGGTCCACGTCGACCTCTCCTCGGCGCGCCCGGAGGCGGGAGCCCGGCTCATCGCTTGCCGGCTCCGCGTCCGCCCGGGAAGGGCAGGAACAGGGCGAGGACGAACACGACAAGCATCAGCACGATGACGGCGAAGTTGGCCCCGGAGATCTGGATGAATCTCCAGTCGAGGTAACGGCCCGGGCCGGTCAAGTCGACCAGCGCCTCAATCGACACGGCGAGTGCAGCGAGGAGAGGCAGGGATCACCTCCTGCGGACACGATGACGACCGCACCCGATGTACCATTGAGCCCCGCCGATTCCTGGGAGGGCCGACGGCACGCCTGACCGGTACGTCACTGCCCAGTATAGGAGGGGCCAGAGCCTTGTCAACGGCGTTGCAGGCAATGACGACGCGCCACCCGTCCTTACGGCGTGCGGGCGGCGGCGGGGGTAGCGGGCGCGGTCGCGGCCGCCGTGGCGCCGGGGGCCAGCACCCACGCCTTGACGCGGGCGTGGTCAAGCAGCTTCAGCGCGGCACCGCAGTCGTCCTCGATGGCGATGATGCGCCCACCCTTGATGTGCAGGGCAATGGCGGCGGACGCGCCGTCCGCGTGCGTGCCGGTGCTAATCACCGCGACGTACTGCGCACCGTAGGGGTCGACGCCGGCCGCCGGCTGGTACACGGCAACGAGCTTCGGGCTCTTGCCGATGAGCGCGGCACCGTACGTGGGCGGCACGTCTTCGGGGCGCACCCAGCCGGCGGCACAGCCGAGCTTCGGCAGGATCTCCACCGGGTCGCCGGGCTTCTCTTTCCCCCGGCAGGCCGGGTGGCGTGCGTCCGCCTGCGCGGCGCACGGGATCTTCTCGTAGCCGGTGAGGCGCGCCATCTCGATGCGGTCGGGCACGAGCGCGGCGTCGAGCGTCTGGTCCAGCGGCGGCACGCCGGTGTGCACCTGCTGCGCGATCGCGGGGCCGGGGGTGCCGATGGTGGTGGTCGTGGTCGTGGTGCCGCCGCTGCCGCAGGCGGCGAACGCCAGCAGGGCGGGCACGAGTGCGGCGAGGGCGGCGGCACGGATCATCAGGGGGAGTATACGCGTCGTGCGGGATGGCGCGCAGCGCGCCCGTCCCGGCGCCGCGCGCGGGCGGCGCGGCGACGAGATGGGCCTGACGTGGAGGATTGGGGCCGGCTCAGACGGCGGCCTCGGCGAGCTGCTTCTTCTCCTCCGCCTCGGCCTCTTCGCCGGGGTAGGCGCGCTTCTTCAGCATCTCGCGCGGCGGGTCGATGTAGATCGCGCCCCAGCCGCAGGCGTCCTCGCAGAGCCGGCAGCCGGTGCACTTCTTCTCGTTGAGGACGGCGATGCCGAAGAAGTCGCCGGCGGTGCGCTCGGGCTGGCCGAGGCTGAGCGCATCGAAGGGGCAGATCTGGATGCACAGCTCGCAGCCGCTGCCGATGCAGTTGTCCTCGACGACGATCGCCTTCGGCCACTCCTTGCGGGGGAAGGTGCGGCAGACGTCGCCCATGCTGTCGAGGATGGCCTCGGGCGGGCAGACGACGCCGCAGGCGCCGCAGTCGATGCAGAGGTCCGGGTCGATGACGTGGACGACGTTCCGGGAGCCGGTGATGGCGTCCGTCGGGCAGCGCTTCGTGCAGGCGGTGCAGCCGATGCAGGTATCAGCGATGGTGTAGGCCACGGAAGGGTCTCCTGGGGCGCTCTCGGCGCCGGGCGATCGTGTCCTGGAGTATAGGGTCGGGCGGCGGAGGCGGGCAAGCGGCGCTCGCGCCACGAACGAACCGCCCGACCGTCGTGCTGCA
>JAKAMA010000056.1 GCA_021813085.1 Chloroflexota bacterium
AGGTAGTCGACGAGGATCGCGTTGCCGTAGAAGTCGGTCCGGCCGTCGATGAACACCTTCGTGCCGGGGTAGAGCTTGTCGATCTCATAACCGGCCGCGTTGTAGTCGCCAAGCAGGCGCCGGCCGGCGAGGTGGTCGCGCACGTACGCCGTGCCTGCGGCGGGGTAGCCGTGGGCCGACGGCGTCCAGAGCGAGAGCGCGCCGTCACCGAACGCGAGGGCGGCCGGGACGACGAGCGCCACCACTAGCAGCGGCAGGGCGATGGCGGCGGCGAGCGGCGTGCGCACCGATGAGTCGGCCGCGCTGCTCGCGCCGCGCCATCGCCGCGCCATCGCGCCGCCGGCGATCGGCACGACCACCAGCGCCGCGAACGGCGCGTTGCGCACCGCTTCCATGCTGAGCGCGGCGGTGGCGAGCGCGACGAGCACGAGGAAGGGGCGCGGCCGCGTGCGCGAGACGACCGCGAGCACGAGGAGCAGCGCGGCCAGGAAGATCGGCCAGTGGAAGATGTTGATCGGGTCGGGGCGCTGCCACTCCGCGACGGCGGCGTTGGCCGCATGCCCATCGAGGAGGTAGCGCAGCGGGTAGAGGAGCAGCGCGGGGCCGTGGGGGTTGGCGCTGACGGCGATGATGCAGGCGGCGGTGACGGCGAGCGGCGCGCGGAGGTCAACGCCGGCGTCGCCACGCCAGCGCTCCCAGGCGCGAGCGGCGACCCAGCAGCCGAGCAGCATCAGGCCGTAGAAGACGCCCAGGTGCAGGTTCGCCCAGAGCGCGAACAACGGCGGCAGCAGCCAGACGCGTGATTTCCCGGACGGGCCGTCCGGCCTGCCGGCGTCGTGCTCTTCGATCAGCGCGAGCACGACGGCGAACAGGAGCCAGGAGAAGAGCTGCGGCCGGACCGTCAGGAACATCCGCAGGACCGCGCCGGAGAGCAGCGTGAGCGCGACCAGCGGGCGCGTGCCGGCGCCGGCGCGGCGGCCAAGCGAGAACATCAGCAGCATGGCCGCGAAGGTGACGCCGTCGAAGAGGAGGACGTTGCCGGCGTACCCGAACATCGACTCGACGACGTAGATGATCGCCTCGGACAGCCATTCGTGCGCCACCCAGGGCCTGCCCGCCATCGTCCACGAGAACGGGTCGTGCATCGGGATGCCGGAGGTGACGATGATCTGGCCGGTGCGGAGGTGCCACCAGAAATCGTTGTCGACGCGGTGCACGAAGGGCAGCACGGCGATGGCGGCGAAGATCATCGCGAGCTGCACGCGGACGATGGGCACGCCGCGCAGGCGCGGGGCGCCGCGCAGCAGGCGGAGGTGCGGACGCGCGTCATCGGGCGCTTCGAGGCTGTCGGGCCGGAACTGGCGTGCGTACATCGCAGCTAGGACTTCCGTTTGAAGATGGTCGCGCCGGGGCCGTCGTAGAGCATGGCGTAGCGTGGGTCGGCGCGCAGGGCGGCGATGAGCGGTGCGCAGCATGGCGCGTCGCTCGTGGTGTCAGCCCTGGGCGATAGTTTGGGGACGTACACATCATCGAACGGCTCGCCGGTGCGGGTCGACCACGAAGCGAGACAGGCGGCGTCCGCCACGGCGCAGTCCTGGAGCGCCTGATACTGGCGGACCCTGCGGCCGTAGGCGCCGCCACGCAGCCACTCGCTCCCCTGTACTGTTGCCAGGCTGCGGCGGCCGGCCAGCACCGGGAACCACTCGGACGTGCGGTCGACCGACCAGGCGTCGCCGCTGACGACGACGAAGCGGGCATCCGGCGCGGTGTTCGCGCGCACCCAGGCCATCGCCGCGCGCTCGTCCGCGCTCATGCCGGTGAGGATCTTCGACGACGTCGTCGACACGGAGAACGCCGGGTAGGCGAGTGCGAGCGCAAGCGCGGCCGGCGCGAGCCAGCGCGGGGCGCGGCGCGGGACGCCGCCGACGGATGACGCGACCGACGACGGCGTAGCCCACTTCGCGGCGAGTGGGAACACCACATCGCAGAGGGCGACCGCGGCGAGCAGCGCCACGACGACCGTCGCGCTGGTGCGGAAACCGCGCTGGTCGAAGACGGCGAGCGCGAGCAGCCAGGACGGCAGCAGGTACTGGCGCGTCGCGAGGCAGGCGGCGATGCCGAGGAGGGCGAGCGCGCCGGTGAGCGGGAAGAGCGATTCGCCGGTGACGCCGAACTGGGCGAGGAGCGTCAGCGGCTGCCAGGGCGATGACGACGTCGACGAGGCGGCGGCGAGGAACGGACCCGGACCGTGCTGGATGACGACCGTGAGCCACCACGGCGAGGTAAGCGTGGCAACGCCGGCGGAGACGGCGGCGGTGAGGACGAGGGACCGCCGGTCGCGGCCGAACGCGAGGAAGAACACCGCGGCGGTGATGGCGGCGAACCAGGCCATCTCCAGGTGGCTGAGCACGGCGAGCGAGGCCACGACGACAACGAGGAGCGCGGAGGAGGCCGTGCGACGGCGGTACATGCGGCGCACGGCAGAGAGGGCGAGGATAGCGAAGAGGTAACCCGGGGCGCGCGTGAGGCCGCCACCCATGATCATCCAGGTGATCGATGCGGGCAGGAAGGCGAAGAGCCAGACCGCAACGGCAACCGCCTGCCGTGTGCGCAGCATCTCGCGTGCCAGCAGGTAGAAGGCGGGGATGGCGAGCACGCTGCACGCGAGGGGGACGAACCGCAGGACCTGCGTCAGCGAGGCGCCGGTCAGGTCATTGAGGACGCCGGCCACGTAGAAGGCGAGCGGCGGATAGGCGAAGGGCAGATGTTCGGCGTTGTACGACGTGAAGGCGGGCAGGTGATAGCCGGCTGCCAGGAGGTCGCGCACCATCGCGACGAACATGCCGCCATCGTTCAGGGGGAATCCGGAGGCGAGGACGAAGGACGCCCGCACGAGGGAGCCGACGGCAACGGCGCCGATGAGCAGGAGCGCCGCGGCGCGCGGGGAGATGTCCGTCTCAACGCCCGCGCCGGACGCGATGAGCCGCAGCGGTGCGTCTTCCGGCCGCGATGCAGGACCCGCGCGCAACTGCAATCTGCTATCCCCGTGGGAGTATCGGCCAAGGGCGGGCAGCGGATGAGCGCGTGGCGCCGGGGCGAGGGCGGCAGCGGCAAGTTGTAAAAGAATCCCTAACAAAGTCCGAAGAAACCCCTACAGGGATTCCCTGATGTGCCGAGACTCTAGTTGGCAGCGCAGGCAGCGCCGGGAGGGCCGGCGGCACGCGCTGGACGCCCGCAGTCCGGGGGCCGGGCGGCGTCCTTCTACCCCTCGTAGAGGACCACAGGCAGGCAGGGAACCCGATCGCCCCCGGTCGGGTGTGTAGTTCCAACCAAGGGGGAACGGGAATGATCAACGAACTGGCTCTCCGGGTGGTCGTTGCCCTGCAGAGCATCGGACAGGCGATCGAGGCGAAGTTCCAGGATGAGGACGGGCAGACGCTGGCCGAGTACGGCCTGATCATGGCGGTCATCGCCGTGGCCGTCGTCGTGGGCGCGGGCTTCATCTTCCGGAACGCCATCGTCAACTCGTTCAAGGGCGCGACGAACTGTCTGAACAACGCACCATCCAGCAGCGCCTGCTAAGCCACTGATCCATCCGCAGAGCAAGCTGGCGGGGCGCGGCTCCGTGCCGCACCCCGCCAGCAAGAACATCCAAGGGGGGAGATCATGAACACACTGGCCCTTCGCGTCGCCGTGGCCATCCAGAGTCTCGGTCAGGCGATTGCATCGAAGTTCCAGGATGAAGAGGGCCAGACGCTGGCCGAGTACGGACTGATCATGGCCGTCGTCGCGGTGGCCGTGGTCGTCGGCGCCGGGTTCCTCTTCAGGAACGCCATCGTCAACTCGTTCAACGGCGCGACAAACTGCCTCAACAACGCACCGTCCAGCAGCGCCTGCTAGCGGCGCGCCGCAACAAGGCCCGATGTAAGGGGCGCGGTCGTTCGGCCGTGCCCCTTATGACGTCCATCGGCTACGGTGCCGGGCGGCGGGACGGGCTCCGCGGCCACGGCGGCGCGCCCGCCGATTCTTGATCGTGCACACACGCTGGCCTATCATGAGCGCACTATGTGAGGGCGTGCACAATCTCCTCCGGTTGGCCCGACCCTCGAGAAGGCCTACGGCCTGTAAGGAGCCCCCTGTGTCCGTGAACCTGCGCATCCCCGGCCCTACCCCCTGCCCCGACGACGTCCTCCAGGCGATGTCGCGCCAGATGATCAACCACCGCGGCCCCGAGTTCGCGGAGATCGTCGGGCGCATCACGGACGGCCTCAAGACGCTGTTCGAGACGAAGAACGACGTGCTGACGCTGACGTCGGCCGGCACCGGGGCGATGGAGTCGGCGGTGGTGAACACGCTGTCGCCGGGGGACCGGGCGCTGGTGGTGTCGATCGGCGTCTTCGGCAACCGCTTTGCGGACATCTGCCGGACGTACGGGGTGAACGTCGACACGCTGGACTTCGAGCAGGGCACGGCAGCCGACCCGGAGCGCGTCGCGGAGGCGCTCAAGGCTGACGCGACCTACAAGGCGGTGCTGGTCACGCACAACGAGACCTCGACCGGCGTGACGAACGACCTCGGCGCGATCGCGAAGGCGATCCGCGGCGTGCGGCCGCAGATCCTGGTGCTGGTCGACGCGATCAGCAGCCTCGGCTCGCTGCCGCTGCCGGTGGACGCGTGGGACCTCGATGTGGTGCTGACCGGCTCGCAGAAGGGCTGGATGGTGCCGCCGGGGATGGCGATGGTGTCGGTGAGCAAGCGGGCGTGGGAGGCCATCGCCGCGACGAAGAGCCCGCGCTACTACTTCGACTACACGAAGGCGAAGAGCTTCCTGGAGAAGGGCCAGACGCCGTGGACGCCGGCGGTCAGCGTGTACTTCGCGATGGACGTCGCGCTGCGGACCCTGCTCGCGGAGGGGCTGCCGCGGATCCACGCGCGGCACGCGCGCATCGGCCAGATGACGCGCGACGGCGTGAAGGCGCTGGGGCTGAAGCTCCTCGCGGACGAGCGCGTGGCCTCGAACACCGTGACGGCGGTGCGGGTGCCGGACGGCGTCGACGGCGCGGCACTGAACAAGCTGATGCGGACGGAGTACAACACGGTGCTCGCGGGCGGCCAGGGCCCCCTGGCGGGCAAGATCTTCCGCATCGGCCACCTGGGCCTGGTGACGGAGGCGGACATCCGGGCGTGCCTGGACGCGCTCCGGCTGGCGCTGCCGCGCGTCGGGTTCGCGCCCGTCGCGGCATAGGCGCGGGCGGCCGGATCCGGCCCACACACGCACAGCCACGAGGGGCGGCCCGGCCGGGCTGCCCCTCCTTCATCCCGGCGTCGGCCGCGCAATGAGGGAGCAGGCGGTGGAACAGACAAGGAAAAAGATCCTGGTGGCCGACCCGATCGCGGCGGACGGCGTCGAGCTGCTGCGCGGCGCGGCGGACGTCGACGTACGCATCGGGCTCGCGCGCGAGGAGCTGATCGCGGCGATCCCGGCGTATCACGCGCTGGTGGTACGGAGCGAGACGAAGGTGACGGCAGAGGTGTTCGCGGCGGCGCGGCAGCTCCAGGCGGTGGGGCGGGCGGGCGTCGGCGTGGACAACATCGACCTGGCGGCGGCTACGGAGCGTGGCGTGATCGTCGTCAACGCGCCGCTCGGGAACACGATCTCGGCCGCGGAGCACGCGGTGGGGCTGATGCTGGCGCTGGCGCGGCACATCCCGGAGGCGAACGCGTCACTGAAGGCGGGCGAGTGGAAGCGCTCGAAGTTCATCGGCGTGGAGGTGCGCGGGAAGACGCTGGGCGTGGTCGGGCTCGGGCAGGTGGGTTCGGAGGTGGCGCGGCGGGCGAAAGGGCTCGACATGACGGTCGTGGCGTACGACCCGTTCGTCTCGCCGGAGCGCGGCGCCGTGCTGGGCGTCGAGCTGGCGGCGTCGCTGGACGACGTGCTGGCCCGCGCGGACTTTCTGACGCTGCACACGGTGCTGACGGCGCAGACGCGCCACCTGATCGGAGACGCGGAGCTGCGCAGGGTGAAGCCCTCACTGCGGCTCGTCAATACGGCGCGCGGCGACCTCGTGGACATCGACGCCCTCGTGCGTGCGGTGGACGAAGGACGCATCGCCGGGGCGGCGCTCGACGTCTTCCCGCAGGAGCCCCCGGACATGGCGAGCCCGGTGCTGCACCACGAGCGGATCATCGTGACGCCGCACCTCGGCGCTTCGACGACGGAGGCGCAGGAGCGCGTGGCGGTGGACGTCGCGAAGCAGATCCTGGCGGTCCTCCGCGGAGAGCCGGCGCAGTACGCCGTGAACGCGCCAATGATCGCGGCGGAGACGATGAGCGTGCTGGCGCCGTACATCCCCGTCGCGGAGAAGACAGCGTCGCTGGCGGCGCAGCTCGCGTCGGGCCAGATGGGGAACATCGAGATCGAGTACCTGGGGGACATCGCGCACCACGACACGACGGCGTTGCGGGCGGCCGTGATCAAGGGGATGCTGGGGCCGGTGAGCGAGGAGAACGTGACGATCGTGAACGCGAACCTCGTCGCCGAGACGCGGGGGATGAAGATCGTCGAGCGCAAGGGGCCGGCGGAGGAGGTGTACGCCAATCTCGTGCGGGTACACGTGCACACGAGCGCGGGAGACACCGACGTGACGGGGACGATCGCGCACGACGGGCCGCACATCGTCGCCATCAACGACTTCTGGGTGGACATCCCGCCGGGGGACGGCTGGCTGCTGCTGTGCGAGAACCAGGACCGCCCGGGCATGATCGGCGCGGTGGGGACGTTCCTGGGGAAGCACGACATCAACATCAGCTTCATGCGCGTGGGACGCACGGCGGTGCGGGGGAAGGCGCTGATGGCGGTTGGCATCGACGACCCGATCGCACCGGAGCAGGTCGAGGAGCTCGCAGCGATCCCGAACATCCTCTCGGCGCGGGTGACGAAGTTTTCGTAGGACGGAGGACCCGCCGGGCTAACCGATCCGTCAACGACGACCGCCGCTGCGCCTCAGGCGAAACCTTCGGCGGCGGTCTCCCAGCCGGGGATGAACTTACGCCATCCCTCCTCGCTGCGCAGGTAGGGGTAGACGACGTAGTAGTTGTTGACATGCGGCTGATGGGGCTGCTTGAGCAGGACCATCTTCGCTTCCTGCGGTGTGTGGCCGGCCTTGCGGTGGTTGCAGGTCTTGCAGGCGGTGACGAGATTGTCCCAGGTGTGGCGGCCGCCCCGGTGCCGGGGTACGACGTGGTCGAGCGTGAGGTCGCGCTGGCCGCGGCGCCCGCAGTACTGGCAGGTGTGGCGGTCACGGTTGAACACTTCGCGGCGCGAGAGGCGCATCTGCGGCCGGGGACGCTTGATCAGGTAGATGAGGCGGATCACCGATGGAAGCAGGAAGGAGGCGTTCGCCGAGCGCAGGAACGCGGAGCCGTGCTCTAGTACCTCCGCCTTGCCACGGTCGACGAGCACGAAGGCCCGGCGCGCGTTGCAGACGTTCAGCGGCTCGTAGTTCTGGTTCAGGACGAGGACGCTGGTGCTTACACCCATGAACCCGCTTTACACTTGGCCCAAGCATAGCAGAGCCCCGAAATGGCGAGCAACGGCGCCGTGCGCACTGTCGCGTGACCGTCCGGCAACCCTACAATCCCGGGCAAACGGCTGATATTGGACGAGATTAAGGAGTGGCGAATGGCGACGAAGGCGGAGCTGATCGACGGCATCCAGATGCTGATCAACGAGAGCAGACGCATCGGCAGCCGCTTCACGGGCGATGAGTGGGCGATGCCGGCGCGCGACGAGGCGGGCTGGACGAACAAGCAGGTGTTCGCGCACGTCGCCGCGATAGGCGGGCTGGTCGTGCCGCTGATCGGCGGCATGGCGAGCGCGCCGGCCGGCACGGACCTCGGCGCGAATATGAACATCGACGCGATGAACGCGCAGCTCGTCGGCCAGCGCGCCGACAAGAGCATCGCCGACCTGGAGAGCGAACTGGAAACGTCCTACGGCGGCGTCATCGGCTACCTGCGGGCAGCGCCGGACGAGCTACTCGAGAAGCGCGCGACGATCGGCGGTTTCCGTGACCTAGCGGTCGGCGACCTGCTGATGCAGATGGTCGTGATGCACGGCATCGCGCACCTTTACCACGCAGGGTCGCGGGTCTGACGGCCGCGCCCGCGGCGGCTGCGACCGGAGACGCCGCAGCCGGGCGACCAGCGCCTCAGGCGAGCGTGGCGACGGGGTCGAGGCGGACGATCTCGGGACGGCCAGCGAGGAGTGCCGCGATCCTCGCGCCGAACGCGGCCATGTGCGGCGTCTTGCTGTGGTCGCCCATCGCGTCCGCGTCGGCGTACGCCTCGATGAAGTAGAACTCGTTCGGCGCCTTCTGTGACCGGGCGAGCGTGTACTGCAGCGTGCGGCCCGCCTCGTGCTGCCTCACCGCGGCGACCATCTCAGCGCCCGCCGCGCTGAACTCGTCTCCCTTGCCGTCCTGGACTGTCAGCTTTGCGATGACCGCGATCATACATCCTCCTCGCTACGCGCGCGCTTCTGACCCAGATGGTGCGTGATCCGCGGCTTAGGGTCACGCGCGTGGCAGACGAAGGCGCCGCCTCTGACAGGGCGGCGTCTTCGTGTGCGGCCATCCCGGCCATCAGGAGGAACCGGGTCGTCAGTTCTTGCGGCGGCGCATCCCGAGTCCGACGCCGGCCAGGCCGCCGGCCGCGGCGACCGCGAGCAGCGCCAGCAGCAGGCGCCCCCCCGTGCTGTCGAGCGCGCCGACGCCCGTGTTGGGCAGGCCCGTCGTCGGCCGGCCGCCCGCGGGCGGCGTGGCGCCGAGGACGAAGGAGACGAGCGTCGGCGTCGGTGCTGGCGGCGTCGACGTGGCGGCAGCGGCCGTGCTCGTCGCGGTCTGGACCGTAACAGTGCTCGTCGCGGTCTGCACCGTGACCGTGTTCGTTGCCGTCGGCACTGCCGTGTTGGTCGCGGTCGGCTGCGCCGTGTTGGTCGCGGTCGGCTCTGCCGTGTTCGTCGCCGTCGGCTCTGCCGTGTTCGTCGCCGTCGGCTCGGCCGTGTTCGTCGCCGTCGGCTCTGCCGTGTTCGTCGCGGTCGGCTCTGCCGTGTTCGTCGCGGTCGGCTCGGCCGTGTTCGTCGCGGTCGGCTCGGCCGTGTTCGTCGCGGTCGGCTCGGCCGTGTTGGTCGCCGTTGGCTGCGGTGTGTTGGTGGCCGTCGGAACGGCCGTGTTCGTCGCCGTCGGCTGTGCGGTGTTGGTGGCGGTCGGCACGGCGGTGTTCGTCGCCGTCGGCACGGCCGTGTTCGTCGCCGTCGGCACGGCCGTGTTCGTCGCCGTCGGCTGCGGCGTGTTGGTGGCCGTAGGCACGGCGGTGCTCGTCGCCGTCGCCTGCACCGTCTCTGTGGGCTCCGGCGTCGCGGTCGGCTCAGCGGTGTTCGTCGCCGTCGGCACGGCCGTGTTCGTCGCGGTCGGCTGCGGCGTCTCCGTAACTTCCGGTGTCTCGGTGGCTTTCGGTGTCTCGGTCGACTCAGCGGTGCTGGTCGCCGTCGACACGGCCGTGTTTGTCGCCGTCGCCTGCGGCGTGTGCGTCACCTCGGCGGTCTGCGTCGGCTGCGGCGTGCAGGTCGGGGCCGCGGTCTGCGTTGGCTCCGGGGTCTCCGTGGGCTCGGTCGTCTGGGTTGCTTCGACCGTCTCGGTCGCGTCGGCCGTGTGCGTGTGATCCGCCTCGGGCGTGTGTGTGTGGTCAGACTCGGAGGTCTGCGTCGCCTCGGGCGTATGCGTGTGATCCGCCTCGGGGGTGTGCGTGTGGTCGGACTCGGAGGTCTGCGTCTTGTCGGACTCGGGCGTCTGCGTCTGGTCCGCCTCGGGCGTGCGCGTGTGGTCGGACTCGGAGGTCTGCGTCGCCTCTGGCGTGTGGGTGTGATCCG
>JAKAMA010000057.1 GCA_021813085.1 Chloroflexota bacterium
TCTATCGCCGTGGCGGCGCGCCCCTTCCCTGCAATGGAAGGGGCCGGGGGCAGGTCGCCCGGCGCCGATCGTGCCGCGCTCCTCCCCGAACGTGCGCAAACCTCGCGCCGGCGCCCGGCGGGCGCCCGCGAGGGCGGTGCCCGGACTGGGGCGCCGCGCTACGCTGTAACGACGGCGCGGCATCGGCCCGCGCCGCCCTTGTAGCGCGCCACGGAGTCACGATGCAGTACCGTCCATTCGGCAACACGCAGCTCAAGGTCTCCGCCGTCGGCTTCGGTGTCTGGACCGTCAGCACCGGCTGGTGGGGCATCGACGACGACGACTTCGCGCGGCGCCTGATCCGCCGCGCGTACGACTTGGGCATCACCTTCTTCGACACCGCCGACACTTACGGCAACGGCAAGGGCGAGACGCTGCTCGCCGAAGCGCTCGGCGGCGTGCGCGACAAGATCGTCATCGCCACCAAGGGCGGCTACGACTGGTACAGCCACGGGAACGAGCGCCGCGGCCAGAAGGAGATCCCGCAGGACTGGTCGCCGGCCTACATCCGCAAGGCCGTCGAGGGCAGCCTGCGGCGTCTCAACGCCGACCACATCGACATCTACCAGCTCCACAACGCGAAGATGGACTGCCTCACGCGCGACGACACGTTCGACGAGCTCGCGCGCCTCAAGGACGAAGGGAAGATCGGCGTCTACGGCGTCGCGCTCGGCCCGGCGATCGGCTGGCGGGACGAGGGGATGTACGCGATGGAGCATCGCGACGCCGGCGTCTTGCACACGATCTACAACATGTTCGAGCAGGACCCCGGACGCGCGTTCTTCCCCGTCGCGCGGGAGAAGGGCGCCGGCGTCCTCGTGCGCGTGCCGCACTCCTCCGGCATGCTCGAAGGTAGGTACACACAGGACACCGTCTTCGGCGAGAACGACCACCGGCGGCACCGCACGCGCGAGTGGCTCGAGGAGGGACTGCGCAAGCTCGATACGCTGCGCTTCCTGACCGAGGGCCGCGGCCGGACGATCGGCCAGGCGGCGCTGCAGTTCATCCTGTCGGAGCCGAGTGTCGCGTCGACGCTGCCGAACATCTACGACGAAGACCAGCTCGTCGAGTTCGCGGCGGCGTCCGACACGCCCGCGTTCACGCCCGGCGAGCTGGCGCGCGTCGCGGACCTGTACGCGCGCGACTTCCGGACGGAGGGCGAGCCCGCGGGCCGGACGGCCCGTCTGGGGAGCCGCGCATGAGCGGCGCAGCGGACAACGGCGCGCCGCCGGCGACGCGGCAGTACGTCCAGTTCGTGTTCTACAAGGTCGACCCCGCGTGGCGCCGCCTGCCCGCCGAAGCACGCGAGGCGGCGAAACGCGAGGTCGAGGAGGCGGTCGCCGCCGGCTCGGAGCGCATGCAGGTGCGGCCGTACAGCCTCGTCGGCATCCGCGGCGACGCCGACTTCATGCTCTGGCAGATCAGCGACGGCCTGGAGGCGTTCCAGGAGGCGGCGACGCGGCTGCTCAGCACCGGCCTCGGCCCCTACCTCTCGACGCCGTATTCGTACCTGGCGATGACGCGCAAGAGCGTCTACGTCGACAAGACGGAGCGCGAGCCGTACGGCCCGTCCGGGGGGCCGTCGCGGCGCCTGCGGCTGACGCCGGGCACGGCGAAGTATCTGTTCGTCTATCCCTTCGTGAAGACGCGCCCGTGGTACGTGCTGCCGGCTGAAGAGCGGCAGCGCATGATGGACGTGCACATCCGCGTCGGCCGCAAGTACCCGACGGTGAAGCTCAACACGACGTACTCGTTCGGGCTCGACGACCAGGAGTTCGTCGTCGCGTTCGAGACGGACGAGCCCGGCGACTTCCTCGACCTGGTGATGGAGCTGCGCGAGGCCGAGTCCAGCCTCTACACGCTGCGCGACACGCCGACGTTCACCTGCGTGGCGACGACCGTGCGCGGCATGCTCGACGCGCTCGGCGCGCCCGGCGACGCGCTCGCAACCGAGCCCGAAGGCGACGCGCGCGGCTGGACGCGCGTCGCCGCCGTCGATGACGTGCCGCCCGGCGCCGCGACGACGGCGTACGCGGGCGGCGAGCAGGTGGCCGTGTTCAACGCCAGCGGCCGGCTCTACGCCATCGAGGCGCACTGCCCGCACGGCAACGCACCGCTCGCCGAGGGCTCGGTCGATGGGACGGTACTCACCTGCCCGTGGCACGGCAGCCGGTTCGACCTGGCGTGCGGCGCCGAGATCGTGCGCGGCCCGGCGGCGCGCCCCCCGCGCACGTACGCCGTGCGGGTCGTGAACGGCGCGATCGAGGTGTCACTGGCCCAAGCGCCGGCACGCGCGATTCCGTAGGGCCAGGCGCGGGCCTTCGCCCCCAGCGCGACTACTCCGCCTCCACGCAGAAGCCGGCGATGGCTCGCACGTCCTTTGTGAGCGGGTCGGGCACCCACTCGCAGAAAAGGCTCGGCGTGGTGAGGTGGATCCAGAGGCGACCTTCCAAGTCCCCCCTTGCTGATTCGTCCCAACGATAGCCGCCGACCTCGGCGTAATAGCAGCCATCCTTGCCGACACGGATGTCGCCGGGGCGGGGTAGGGGCGCGCGCGGCGGCGCCGTCACGCCCGGCGGGGGCGCGCGGTACGGCACCGATTCCGGGGGCGGCGGGATAAGCGTCGGCGTGACGGTGGGCGTAGATGTGGAAGGTCCCGCGGTGGCCGTCGGCGGCTCCGGCGTGGGGGACTGGAATGGCGTCGACGTGGCCTGTTGGGGGCCAAGCGTCGCGTAGGACGTAGGGCTACGATAGAGCGGCGGCGAGAAGGTCGCGGTGGCGATCGGCGTGATGGCGGTGCGCGCGCAGACCGCAGCGTCGCCAAGCCGGTCGCCGAGGGGGCCGCAGGCGGCGGCGACCGCCGCGACCAGCATGAGCGCATGGGCCGCCGGAACCAGGTGACGCATGTCTCCTCCCCTCGCTTCACCTGACGCTTGGAAGAGCCGGAGGGTTCCCGCATGGCCCCGACCGCGCCAAGGTCGTTCGGTGACCGAAGGTGGCATCCTGGCTCGAAGCCTTCAACGAGCCGCCGTCACGCCCTCTTCGTGCACACCCCGACCAATCGCCCGCTATCCTGCGGCATGATCGAGCGCCTGCACCTGACGCGGCGCCAGTTGCTGGCGCGACTGGCCGAGGACGGCGCACCGGGCGCGACATCGTACAGGCCGCCGGGGACGGCGACGCCGCTCGCTGCCCTGCCGCTGCCGCCCATACGGGCCGTCTGGCCGGAGGACGGCGAGCGGCTCGCGGAGGTCGCGCTTGCGTCGGAGACGGGCAGCGTGCTGTTTGCCGACGCGAGCGAGGCGCTCCTCGTGCTGCCGCCGTTCCCCGTCGAGGCGGCGATCGACTACTCGGAGCTGTACGCCGCGCCGCTGCGTGACGCGCTCGAACGACGGCGCAGCGTCGCGGTGCTGCTGCTCCGCCTGGGCGGCTTCAGCGTCGGCTTCTTCCGCGGCGAGGCGCTAGTCGACGCCAAGACGGACCAGCGCTTCGTCAAGAACCGCCATCGCAAGGGCGGCCAGTCGCAGCGCCGCTTCGACCGCATCCGCGAGAAGCAGACGGACGAGCTCTTCGGGAAGGCGTGCGAGACGTCGCGCGAGAAACTGACGCCGTACGAAGCCGAGATCGAGCACGTCCTCTTCGGCGGCGACCGCCACACGCTCCAGGCGTTCCACAAGCAGTGCTCGTACTTCGAGCGGTTCGGCGCGCGCGTGATGCGGCGCGTGTTGCCGGTCGCCGGCGACCCGCGCCGCGCCTCGCTGGAAGCGATGCCGAGGGAAGTGTGGTCGAGCGACGTGTACGTCGCGCGCAGCGAGACGTGAGCGGTGGGGCCTGCCCTCATCTCCCGCTTGCCGCTTCCTGCCTCCCGCTTGATTGCGCCAGAGCCCGCTACCTGTTGCACTACCGCCAGCACCCTGATCAGCAACGAGAGGATCTCACGTGGCGGACTACCTGTGGTGGAAGCACGGCATCATCTACCAGATCTACCCCCGCAGCTTCCAGGACTCGGACGGCGATGGCATCGGCGACCTGCAGGGCGTCATCGACCGGCTCGACTACCTGAACGACGGCACCGGGCGCTCGCTCGGCATCGACGCCATCTGGTTCTCGCCGACGTATCCCTCGCCGATGGCCGACTTCGGCTACGACGTCTCCGACTACGAGGGCGTGCACCCCGACTTCGGCGACCTGGCGACGATGGACCGCCTGATCGCCGAGGCGCACAAGCGCGGCATCCGCATCATCCTGGACTTCGTGCCGAACCACACGTCGTCGCAGCATCCGTGGTTCCTCGAGTCGCGCTCGTCGGTTGATGCGCCGAAGCGCGACTGGTACGTCTGGCGCGACCCGAAGCCGGAGGGGAGCCCGCCGAACAACTGGATCGGCGCCTTCGGCGGGCCGGCGTGGGAATGGGACCAGAAGACGCAGCAGTACTACCTGCACTCCTTCCTCGTCGAGCAGCCGGACCTGAACTGGCGCAACCCCGAGGTCGTCCGCGCGATGCACGGCGTGCTGCGGTTCTGGATGAAGCGCGGGATCGATGGCTTCCGCATCGACGTCATGGACCGCATCGTCAAGGACCCGCAATTGCGTGACAACCCGCCGCAGCCGGACCGGCGCTGGGCCGAGCTGATCGGCCAGACGGCGCTCCAGGAGCACAAGTACGACCAGAACTGGCCCGAGATCCTCGACGCAGTCCGCGAGATCCGCACCGTCGTCGATGAGTTCCCGGAGCGCATGACCGTCGGCGAGGTCTTCGGCACGCCGGAGAACATCGTCCGCTACTACGGCGGCGCCCGCCTCGACGGCCTGCACCTCGCGTTCAACTTCGCGCTCGCACGCGTCTGGGACCGGCGGTGGACGGCGGAGCACATCCGTCGTAAGGTCGACGAGTTCGAGGCGGCGCTACCCCCCGGCGCCTGGCCCAACTACGTCTTCGGCAACCACGACGTCGACCGTCTGGCGACACGGCTCGCCGGTGGTGCGATCGGTCAGGCGCGGGCGCGCGTGGCGGCGCTGCTGCTGCTGACGCTGCGCGGGACGCCGTTCGTCTACTACGGCGAAGAGATCGGGATGGAAAACGTGGACATCCCCGAGGACCGCCTGCGGGATCCCGCGCGCCGCTACGGCCGCGGCCGCGACCCGGAGCGCACGCCGATGCAGTGGACGCGGCACGGTGGCTTCACGGCCGGCGGGCCGTGGCTCCCGTACGGCGACCTGAAAGACAACGTCGAGGACCAATCCGCGCAGCCGCGCTCGCTGCTCTCGCTGTACCGGCGCCTGGTGTGGTGCCGCCGCCGGTCGGACGCGCTGCGCTTCGGCGACTACGCGCCCGTCGACGGGACGCCGGCCGGCATCTACGCCTACACGCGCAGCCACGGCGACGAGCGGCTGCTCGCGGCGCTCAACTTCACCGACGATGCCGTCACCTTCGACCTGCCGGCGTCGCTCCACGTGCGCGAGTGCGTCCTCGGCACGCACGAGGCGACGTTCGCCGGCCAGACGATCGCGCTCGCGCCGAACGAGGGGCGCCTGCTCCGGCTGGGGTAACGCGTCGGACGGTCCGATGCGCCAGCCGTGGACACGGCCGGGCAACCCACCCTCGCCGCCTGACGCCGCGATGCGTCCGACGACGCGGAGCCCGCGCGCGCGTTGGCCGGCTTTAGCCGCATCTGCTAGGATCAACGGCCGTCGGGGTGTAGCTCAGCCAGGCTAGAGTGCACGGTTCGGGACCGTGAGGTCGGCAGTTCAAATCTGCCCACCCCGACCATCCTCTCTCCACCGTTCAGCGTCCCCGGTTCATGGCCGCCGATGGCCCACGCGAGCCCAGATTGGCTGACCCGAAGCCCATCATCCGCCGGGCGGCACGCGTCCTTCTGATCGACGCGCGCGAGCGCATCCTGCTCTTCCGCGCCGAGGGTGACTTCGCCGATGGCTCCGCGATCTGGCTGACGCCCGGCGGCGGCTTGAAGCCCGGCGAATCCTATGCGCGAGCCGCACGGCGCGAGCTCTGGGAGGAGACCGGGCTCGACGCGGAGGTCGGCGCCTGCGTGTGGGCGCGACGCCACGTCTACCCGAATCGCGGCCGCCTGGAAGAGGCGCGCGAACGCTTCTTCGTTGTCCGCTGCGCCCCGTTCGACGTGGACCGCACGCACTGGGAGCCAGCGGAGGCCGCCGACCTGACCGCGCACCGGTGGTGGCCGCTGCCGGAGATCGCCGCATCGGACGAAGTGTTCGTGCCGCGCCGCCTCGCCGCCCTGCTCACCCCGATCCTGCGCGGCGAGCGGCCGCCACACCCGATCGACTGCGGCATCTGAGATATCGCGGCGGCACGGGTGCCGCGTCCCACCTCTCACCTCTCACCTCTCACCTCCAGCCGCCGCCTCCCCCGAGGTGTCCCGCCGCGCGGCGAGGCTGTACGCTGATCCGCAATGGACGACAACAGGCGGGCGGAGCTGAAGGCGCGCGCCTCCGCGGCGATCGACGCGTGCGCGGCCGAGCTGATCGACCTCAGCCTGCGCATCCACGCCCATCCCGAAGTCGCGTATCACGAGGTACAGGCGAGCGCTTGGCTCACCGAGTTGCTCGAAGCGCACGGCTTCGACGTCGGCCGCGGCATCGCGGACATGCCGACGGCGTTCCGCGCGACGGCCGGCCACGGCGCGGCCGTCGTCGCGGTCCTCGCCGAATACGACGCGCTGCCGGGCATCGGCCACGGCTGCGGCCACAACATCATCGCGGCCAGCGCCGCCGGCGCCGGCATCGGCGTGCGCGCCGTGATCGATGCGCTCGATGGCAGCGTCCAGGTCATCGGCACACCCGCGGAGGAGGTGTACGGCGGCAAGGTGCAGATGATCCGGGCGGGGGCGTTCGAGGGCATCGATGCGGCGATGCTGGTGCATCCCGGCACGCGCGACGCCGTCGTCGCGAAGGCGCTGGCCTGCGCGGAGCTGCAGGTCGAGTACTTCGGACGTGAGGCGCACGCCGCGGCGCAGCCGGAGAACGGCATCAACGCGCTCGAGGCGATGATCATCGCCTACAACGCGATTAACGCGCTGCGGCAGCACATCCGCGGCACCGCGCGCGTGCACGGCGTGATCACAGACGGCGGCGAGGCACCGAACATCGTGCCGGGGCACTCGGCGGCGAGCTTCCTCGTGCGCGCCGAGGACGACCCGTACCTGGAGGAGCTGAAGGAGCGCGTGGTCGCCTGCTTCGAAGCCGGCGCGCAGGCGACCGGGGCGCGCGTCGAGCTGCGCTGGAACCCGAACCAGTACGCGGCGATGCAGACGAACGCGCCGCTCGCCGAGGCGTTCCGCCGCAATTTCTCGAGCGTCGGGCGGGCGGTGCCGTCGCCGGAGACGCCACGTCCGCTCGGCAGCACCGACATGGGGAACGTCAGCCGCATCCTTCCCGCGATCCATCCGGGCATCGCCATCGCGCCGCAGGACGTGAACGGCCACTCGCCGCGGTTCGCGGAACACGCCGCGTCCGAGGCCGGACAGCGCGCCGTCATCGACGCCGCGAAGGCGATGGCGATGACCGCGGTCGACGTGCTAGCGGACCCGGACCTGCGCGCGCGCATGCGCAGCGAGTTCGAGCGCTGGCGCGGGATCGCGGCCCCGTGACCCCGACGGGCCCGGCCGGCGACGACATCTACGCGACCGACGAGCTGGCCGCGCTCTACGACTCGGTCTGGGGCGGCCTCGCCGACGACGTGCAGATGTACGAGCAGTTCGCGCGCCGCGGCGACCTGCCGTCGCTCGAACTCGGCGCCGGCAGCGGGCGCGTCGCCCTCCACCTCGCGCGCGCGGGGCTGGACGTCGTCGGCATCGACACGTCGCTGCCGATGCTGGCGCGCGCGGAGGCCGCGCTCGACCCCGAGGCGGCGCGGCATCTGCGGCTCGTCCAGGCGGACATGCGCGACTTCGACCTCGGCGGCGAGACGTTCGACCTCGTGTACTGCGCCGCCAACACGTTCCAGCACCTGCTGACGACCGATGATCAGCTCGCGGCGCTCGGCCGGGTGGCGCGCCACCTCGCGCCGGGCGGCCTCTACGTCATGCAGGTGCGGGCGCCGCGCGCCATCGACTGGGGCGTCGAGCGGACGCCGCTCTACCTGCGCTGGGTCCGGCCGGTCCCCGGCGGCGACGGCCGCCTGATGCGCTTCGACGCGACGACCGCCTCGGCCGCCGCGCAGACGGCGACCACCCAGCACCTCTTCGACCGCGTGTCGGGCGATGGGACGGTGACGCGGCGGGTCGTCGAGTACACCCTGCGCTACACCGGGCTGCCGGAGTGGAAGCTGCTGCTTCGGAGCGCCGGCCTCCGGCTCACCGCGGTCTACGGCGACCCTGACCTCTCCCCCTACACAGACGAGAGCGATACGATGGTCATCGTGGCTGGACCGGAGCAACCCTGACCGTGCTGATCGCGCTCGATGCGATGGGCGGCGACCACGCACCGGCGGCGATCGTCGCCGGTGCTCTTCTTGCCCGCCGCGAGCTCGGGATCGAAATCGCGCTCGTCGGACTGCGAGAGGTCGTCGAGGCGGAGCTGTCGCGCGACGGTCCCGTCCCGGCCGGGATCGAGGTCATCCACGCGGCCGAGGCGATCGCGATGGACGAGCATCCCGCCCAGGCCGTGCGCAACAAGCGCGACGCCTCGATCAACGTCGCGATGGGCCTCGTGAAGCGCGGCGTGGCCGGCGCCTGTGTGTCGGCCGGCAACACCGGCGCCGTCATGGCGTCGGCGCTGCTCAACCTCGGGCGCATCCAGGGCATCGAGCGGCCCGCCCTCGGCACGATTGCGCCCTTCACCGACACCGGCGTGCTCGTGCTCGACGTCGGCGCCAACGCCGACGTGAAGCCCAACTACCTGGTGCAGTTCGCCCAGATGGGCGCCGTCTACGCCGAGCGCGTCATGGGCGTCCGCAACCCGCGCGTCGCCCTCCTCAACATCGGCGCCGAGGAGACGAAGGGCAGCGAGCTCATGCAGGATGTCTTCGGGCGCCTCGGCCGCGCCGGCGTCAACTTCGTCGGCAACATCGAGGGCGGCGATGTGCACCTCGGCGTCGCCGACGTGGTCGTCACCGATGGCTTCACCGGCAACGTCGCCGTGAAGGTGACCGAGGGCGTCGCCGACTTCATCTTCCGCGAGCTGCGCGCCGCCATCTACGCGAAGGTCCAGTACAAGCTCGCGGCGGCGGTGCTACGGCCGGCGCTGATGCGGATGCGCGAGAAGATGGACCCGGGCACGTACGGTGGCGTGCCGCTACTGGGCGTGAACGGCGTCGTCACCATCGCCCACGGCAACTCCGACGCACGCGCGATCCGCAACGCGCTGCGCTTCGCCAGCGACGGCGCCTCCTCGGGCATGCTGGACGCGATCCGCACGTTCTCCGCGCGGCGGGGGTAAGACGACGCGCCGGCGCCGCCGCGCTACCTGGCGGACTTGAACTCGGCGACGTGGTCCGCCAGATCGATGTAGAGGTCGGCGACGCTCTTCAGCTCGAGCGCGGCGGTCTCGCTGAACGCGGCGACCTCGACCCGCACGCCGCGGCTGGCGACCAGCTCGACGACGCGGCGGAAGTCGCCGTCGCCGGACATCAGCACCACCACGTCCAGGCGGTCGGACATCGTCAGGATGTCGACGGCAAGCTCGATGTCGAAGTTCGCCTTCATCGAGCCGTCGGCGAAGCGCTTGAGCGGCTTCGTCACCAGCCGGTAGGGCTGGCCGATGAAGTGGTGGGCGAACCGCTGGCTCTCGAGCTTCGCGCTCGGGTCGTCGCTGATCGGCGCGTACGCCGTCGCCCGCACCAGCTCGCGGCCGCGCGTGAAGAAC
>JAKAMA010000058.1 GCA_021813085.1 Chloroflexota bacterium
TGCTTGCGGCCGTGCGCGGTCACAGCGAGTACCTCGGCCCGCTGACCGCCGCAGGCCTCGCGTCGATGCTCGCGCTCGCGCCGGGCGAGACGGCGTCCGCGCTGGCACGGCTCGAGGGCGAGGGCGTGGTGCTGCGCGGGCGCTTCACGCCGGGGTGCGCGGAGGAGGAGTTCTGCGACCGGCGCCTGCTGGCGCGCATCCACCGCTACACGCTCGACACGCTGCGGAAGGAGATCGAGCCGGTGAGCGCGCAGGACTTCATGCGCTACCTGCTCGAGCGGCAGCACCTCGCGGGCAGCCGGAGGCTCGAAGGCAAGCGGGGGCTGCTCGACGCGATCGCGCAGCTCCAGGGCTTCGAGATCGCGGCGTCGGCGTGGGAGCGCGACGTGCTGCCGCAGCGCGTGGTGAACTACGACCCGCGCTGGCTCGACGAGCTCTGCCTCGCCGGCGAGGTCGCCTGGGCGGGGCTCTCGCTGAGGAAGCCGAACGGCACGGTGCGTTCATCGACGCCTTCGCGGGCGACGCCGATCGCGCTCGTGCTGCGGCGCGACCTGCCGTGGCTGCTCGAAGCGGTACGGGGCGAAGCGCGGCCGGCCGCGCCGACGGCGGGCGCGGCGTCGGCCGTGCTCGACGCGCTGCAAGAGCACGGCGCGCTGTTCTTCGACGACCTGGCGGCGGCGACGCGCGAGCTGCCGGCGAAGCTCGAAGAGGCGCTGTGGGACCTCGTGTCGCGCGGCATCGCGACCGGCGACGGGTTCGAGGCGCTGCGCCAGATCATGGCGCCGCGCGGCTCGTCCCGCGTGCGCGCCGCGCGCAGGCACGGACGCCACGGCGCCCTGCGCGCCGGGCGCACAGGCGCGCCATCGGGCCGCTGGTCGATGGTTGCGCACTTCCACGCCGTCGCTTCGCCTGCCGAGGACCTCGCGGAGCAGGTCGCGGCGCAACTGCTCGTGCGGTACGGCGTCGTCTTCCGCGACCTCGTCGCGCGCGAGAACTTCGCCGTGCCGTGGCGCGACGTCGTGCGCGCGCTGCGCCGCATGGAGGCGCGCGGAGTCGTGCGCGGCGGCCGCTTCGTCGCGGGGTTCATCGGCGAACAGTACGGGCTGCCGGAGGCGGTCGACGGCCTGCGCCGGGTACGCCGCCAGGAGCGCGGCGGCGAGACGGTGCGCCTGAGCGCGACCGACCCGTTGAACCTCGCGGGCATCATCACGCCGGGCCCCCGCGTCGCGGCGCTGCCGCGCAACGCCCTCGTGCTGCGCGACGGCGTGCCGGTCTCGGTCGAGGAAGGGCGCACGGTCACACCACGCGGGGAAGCAGCGGCGGTCTGAGCGGCGCACGCTCGAGGATCATGGCGCACGGGACGGGCGGACGATGACCACCTACACGTACCTGCACAGTGAGCGCGAAGGTGCGACGCTCGTCGTCACCATGACGAACCCGCCGCGCAACTTCCTGAATGCGGCGATGGTCGCCGAGTTGACCGCGCTCGCCGAGGAGGTGGATCGCGACGAGAGCGTGCGCGTGCTGGCGCTCACCGGCGGCATCGACGGCATCTTCATCACGCACTACGACGTCGGCGAACTGTCCGGCATTTCGGACGTGGCGCGCGGGCGCGAGTCCTTCGGCGCCGGTGAGCCAGACGGCCGGCCCCGGCTGCACGGCATGCACCGGCTGCTGCTCAAGCTGCAGGCGCTGCCGCAGCCGGTGATCGCCTGCATCAACGGCGTCGCGATGGGCGGCGGCTGCGAACTGGCGCTGGCCTGCGACTTCCGCTACATGGCCGAGGGCTACAGCATCGGCCTGCCCGAGGTGCGCGTCGGCATCCTGCCGGGAGCCGGCGGCACGCAGCGGATGGCGCGGCTGCTCGGCACCGCGAAGGCGCTGGAGCTGATGCTCCTCGGCGACGTCGTCGCCGCGCGCGAGGCCGAGCGCATCGGCCTCGTGCACCGTGCGGTCGCACCGGGGCGGCTGCGCGGCGAAGCGCTCGCGCTCGCGGCGGAGCTGGCGCAGCGGCCGCCGCTGAGCCTCGCCCTGATCAAGCAGTGCGTGCTGCAGGGGTCCGAGCTGCCACTGCCGGAAGCGCTCCGCTTCGAACAGGACGCCTTCTGGCGTACCATGCGCTCCGACGACGCGGCGCGTCTCATGCGTCAGTACCTGAGCAGCGACCGTCCGCTGAACGAGCAGTGAGCCGCCGCACGCTGGCGACGGGCGGCCTCCGACGTCCCCTACGGGCGCTCCCTGATCCCGCGGCGCCCCGCGGCGGACGAACATCCGATCGGAGGCACGGATGCTGGGCCGCTGGTTCTTTCTCGCTGTCGTCGGCATCGGGCTGGTCGTGATCGTCCGCGGCCCGCGCTCCGGCACCGCTCAGGCGACGATCACGCAGGCGTGCGCGCCCGTCGCGCCGGGGGTGGTCCGCGTCACGTTCGGATGGCCGGCGCCGCCGGCGGGCACACAGCAGGCGTGGCTCGACCTGAGCCTGCTGCCCGGATTCCCGCCGCCATTGACGAACGCGCACGGCCCGCTCGACCCGTCGCAGCGCTCGTACACCGTCGATGCGCTGCCGGCCGGCGTGACGCTGCACTATCGCGTCAACACGCTGGGGCCGGCGGGCTGGCACGCCGTGGCGCAGGGCACGTTCAAGACGGCGTGCGACGTGCCCGGCGCGACGGCTTCCGCCACACCGGCGGCGGCGTAGCGTCTTCGCGGCGGCGCGCCGCAGGGGCAGCAACCTCACCCCCGGCCCCTTCCCTGAAGGGCAGGGGAGTCCTGTCACGAGGATGGAACGCGCATCCGGCGCACGATCGAGCTCACGGCAGAGCGGAATCACGACATGAGACGTGGCCCCGCGATGGTTGTCCGCGCGCCCGGGCGCGATCAGCGGCCGCCGCGGAGGCGCGGGTCGAAGACGTCGCGCAGGGCGTCGCCGAACACGTTGAAGCCGTAGACGAGCAGGAAGATCGCGATACCCGGCCAGATCGCCTGCAGGGGGTAGGCCCGGAACTGAGACGACCCGGCGATGCTCAGCATCCCACCGAGCGACGGGAACGGAGACGGCACGCCATAGCCGAGGAAGCTGATCGCCGCTTCGGCGAGCACGAGCGTGCCGACGTTGATCGTCGCCAGGACAATGACGATCGGCACGACGTTCGGCACGATGTGACGGAGCACGATGCGCATGTTCGTCGCGCCGATCGCCCGCGCCGCATCGACGTACTGGTTCTGCGCGGCGGCGATGGCGGCGCTGCGCACGACGCGCGTCGCACCCACGCCGACGATGAAGCCGACGACCGCCGTGATCCAGAACATCCTGGCGTACGGGCCGGCCCTGGCGGCGAAGACGATGATCACGTAGATCACGAGGATGAGCGCCGGGATCGCCAGCAGGGCATCGACGAAGCGCTGGACAATCGTATCCGTCCAGCCGCCGAAGTAGCCGGAAACCGTCCCGAGCAACAGCGAGAGTAACGCGGCGAACGTCACCCCCGTGAGACCGATGATCGTCGAGATGCGGATGCCGTACATCACCCGGCTGAGGATGTCGCGCCCGAGTTCATCGGTACCGAAGGGGTGCGCCCACGACATTCCCTGATTCGTCTGGCCGATGTGGATGTGCTGCACGTTGTAGCCTTCGGGCGCGAGCAGGGGGGTGCTGCCGCCGATGATCGCCGTATCGACGAACAGCGCGATCACGATCATCACGACCACGATCAGGCCACCGACGGCGCCCAGCGGCTTCTTCCTGCAGAAGTGGCCGATCGCCCGCAGCCAGTGGACCGGGCCGGACGGCTTCGCCGCAAAGGGCTGGCCGGCGAGGCCGATGTCGATCGCGGTGTCCATCAGCCGTACCTGATCCGTGGGTCGAGGTATGCGTAGGTGACATCGACCACCAGGTTCGAGACGATGACGGCGACGGCGCTCAGCAGGGCGATGGCCTGCACCGCGGTGTAGTCGCGGAAGCCGATCGCCTGGTAGAACCACTGGCCGATGCCCGGCACGTTGTAGATGCTCTCGACGACGACGCTGCCACCGACGACGACCGGCACCTGCAGGCCCACGAGCGTGACGACCGGGATGAGCGCGTTCTTCAGGGCGTGCCGGAGCACGATGCTCCGCTCGCGGAGGCCCTTCGCGGCCGCCGTGCGGACGTAGTCCTGACGCAGCACCTCGAGCATCTGCGTGCGCATCAGCCGCATCACCGTGCCCGAGAGCCCGACGCCGAGGAGGACGGCGGGGCCGAGCGGCACGAAGCCGCCAAAGGGGAAGAGCAGGAACTTGAGGTTGGCGTAGGGGTCCTGCCAGATCTGGCGGTAGTCCGCTGGCACCGGCGTCGCCTTCGAGAACCACAGCGAGGCGTAGACGATGATCATCGTGCCGAGCCAGAACTGCGGCACCGCGAGAAACCCGATAGACACACTCCGGCCCAGATAGTCGACGGCCGAGTCCTGGCGGATGGCGGAGATGATGCCGATCGGGATCGCCAGCAACAGCGACACGAGGATCGCCAGGATCGCCATCTCCATCGTCGTCGGGAGGGTGTGGGCCAGACGGCCGCTGATCGACGTCTGGTCGCGGAGAGAGTGTCCGAAGTCCAGATGGAGGACGCCGCCGATCCAGCGGAAGTACTGGACGTACGCCGGCTTGTCGAGGCCCAGGCTGTGCTCGATCCGCTGCTTGTCCGACGCCTGGAGCTGGTTGTCCCCGGCGATCTGCTGCACGACGTTGCCGGGCAGCACGCGCAGCATGAAGAACACGATCAGCGATACGCCGATGAGCGTCGGCACAGCGAGGGTCAGGCGTTTGAGGATGTACTGCTGCATGTCATCTCGGCGTCCGGCCCGGGGCCGCGTCTCTTCTAAGGACCAGCGGCGGCCGGCGTCCGGACGCCGGCCGCCGCGCTGTGTGCGCTACGACCCGAACCAGATCGTGAGGGCGCCCTCCGTCCCCACCGCGTAGGTCGTCGGGCCCGTCGTGTTCACCACGCCCTTCAGCTTCGGCGAGCGCGCGGTGTACTCGACCGGCGTGACGACCGGCACGTAATACATGTGGTCGGACGTGTACTTCTGCAGGTCGAAGTTCTGCGTGTGCAACTGGGTCATGTCCGAGAGCGCCAGCATCTTCTGGATGTTGGCGTTCAACTGCGTGTCGTCCACGCTCGAGTGATTGCGGCCGCCGCCGGCGTTCCGCGGGTAGAACATGTTCGTCCAGTAGGCCGCGATATCGCTGAAGACGGACTCGAGCCCGAAGGCCATACCATCGAACTGGCCGGCGAACGTCTTGGCGATGTAGTTGCCGTACTCCTCGGGCACTTCCTGCACCGAGACGCCGGCGTCCTTGAGCATCGCCGGCAGCGCCTGACGGACGGTGTCGTAGTACGGCACGATGGTCGTGTACACGGTGCTGCTAAAGTGCATCGGCACCGAGAAGGTGCCGTTGCCCCCGAGCGCCGCCTGGAACAGCTTCTTGGCCTCGGCGACGTTGTACTTGTAGTACTGGCCGGCGGAGCCGATCTGGCTACCCTGCGGGTTAAGCCACCAGGACTTCCCGAAGCCGCCGTTGATCGGCATGTTCGGCCAGACACCGCCGTCCGGCGACGCGAGGCTGAGCAGCGAGGCGCGGTCGAGCGCCATCGACATGCCCCGGCGCACGCGCTCGTCGGCGAACGGCGGCTTGTTGGCGGTGTAGGTCGTCGGCTGGAAGTAGAGGAAGCTGAGGATGTTGCGCGGCGCCTTGTCGATGACGGCGCTAGGCGACTGGCTCTGGAGCGATGCCAGGAGCTTTGGCGGCACGGAGATGGTGTCGAGCGCGCCCGCGGCAAACTGCGACAACACCTGGTTCTGGTCGGTGATGATCGCCAGGTTGACGCCATCCAGGTACGGCAGCCGGGTGCCGGACGCGTCCTTCTCGAAGTAGTCCGGGTTCTTCACCCAGGCGATCTCGACGTTGGGCGTGTACTTGGTGAACATGAACGGGCCGGAGCCCAGCATGCCCTTGTCCATCGCCGTCGGGCTCGACTCGACGAACTCCTTGTTGAGCAGCCAGAGATCCTGGAACGAGGCGATGCGGTTGAGGAAGAGACCGAACGGCTGCTTGAGCTTGAAGGTGACCTGTGTGCCGTCAGCCGACGCCGTGACGGTGTCGACCATGTCGAGGTCCGCCTTGTTGGGCGAAATCGCGCGGTAGCGCTCGAACGAGTAGACGACGTCGCTGGCCACGAGCTGGCGCCCGTTGGCGGGCGGCAGGTTTTGAAAGTGCACGTCCGGCCGCAGCGTGAAGATGTACGTCGTCGGGTCCGGGGTCTCGACCTTGGCCGCGACCTCCGGCTCGGGCACGTACCACTCGTCGTCGGGCAGCTTCCCGATCACGGTCTTGAAGCGCATGAGCCGGCTGTAGGAATACGACGCCAGCGCGTGCGTCAGGAACGTCGCTGCCTTCGTCGGGTCGAGGCCCAGCACGAGGCTGACGGTGCCGTGCAGCGTCCCGCCCGGCTTCGGCGTGCCCTGGGCCGCCGCACCTGCGGTCGGCGTTCCCGCGGCCGGTGTGCTGGTGCCGCTCTTCTTGCTGCTGCAGCCCACGACCGCGATCGCCCCGGCCGATGCGCCGCCGATCGCCGCCATCTGCAGCGCGCGCCGGCGGCTGATCCGCTGTGCGACGATGCGATCCCAGTATGAGGTCGCCTGATCCATGGATCCTTCCTCCTCGAACTGCGTGCCCTCTCTTCGCGCAGAGTCTACACCCTGGGATACGCTGCGTCGCGGGTCCCGGGGTTGGGCGCGTGCAATTGTACCCCGCGACTTCGCTGTCTGAGCGGGCGCTCACTGAATAGGACGCCCGGAGCGCACCCGCGGGCCACAATCAGCGGAGCGCGGCGGCGAGCCGCTCCCGCAGGCGCGTGGCGTCGATCGGCGCCTCTGCGACGACGTGGCCGCCGGCCACCACGACCGGCACCAGCTCGTCGTACCGCGCGCGCAGGCCGGGATCTTCGTCGATGTCACGTTCCGCGAGCGTGAAGCCGAGCTCGGGCGCCAGCCGCCGCAGCTCGGTGGCTGCGTCATCGCAGAGGCCGCAGCGCTTGCGCGTGTAGAGGATCACCTCGCGCGTCACGTGCTTCGCGCGGCCGGGCGCGGCTTCACAGCGTCGACGTCCCGGCCCGGGGACCAGGGCTGCGGGACCGGGCGGCGCAGCGCCGCCCAGGCGAGGCCGATCATGCCGATCAGCCACGTGCCCATCGATACCACCTGCGGGAAGGTCTCCCAGTTCTTGATCTCGTACAGCGAGTCCCTGCGCAGGTAGCTGACACCGAAGCGCATCATCGAATACAGGACGACGCCCGTGAAGAATGTGAGCCCGGGGCGCGTGCGCCAGACCTTCGCGAAGATCACCGCCATGATGCCGATGATCAGCAGGTCGCCGATCATCTCGTACGTGGTCGCCGGGTGCGTCGGGCCAAGTTGCCAGCTCGGGCTGTTGGGGTTGGTGTAGATGACGGCCCACGGCAAATGCGAGGTCCTGGCGATGTGCTCGCCGTTGATCAGGTCGCCGATGCGGCCGATCGCCATGCCCAGCAGCAGGCCGAAGGCCGCGGCGTCGAGGCCGCGCGCGATCGGCATCTTCTTCCACCATCCGTACGCCGCGGCCGCCGCGACGCCGCCGATGATCGCGCCGTAGAGGGTGATGCCGCCCTCGTTGATGCGCAGGACGTCGAGCCAGCGGCCCTCGAACTGCGCGCGGTTCTCCAGCACGAACATCGCGCGGGCGCCGATGATGCCGGCCGGCACGCCGACGAGGGCGATGCTGTAGCCGTCGTCCTCGGTGAAGCCCTCCTTGCGGGCGAGCCAGACGCCCAGGTAGACGCCGAGCGCGATGCCTACGGCGGTGAAGACGCCATGCCACGTGAGCTGGAGACTGCCGAACTTCGCGATGTTCGGGTCCCAGCCGATGGTGATCGTCAGCAGATGCGACAGCGCTGGCACTAGCGTTCCTCCTCCAGTTCCGGCGGCACCGGCACGCCGAGCCGTGTCGCGAGGGTCCGCATGTCCTTCTCGAACCCGCCGCTCTTCTCCGCAAGAGCGGCGACCTGCGTCCGCTCGCCGGTCAGCCGGAGCCAGAGGCGGCGGCGCGGCACGTAGAAGGTTAGCGCAAGCCCGATCAGGAGCATAGCCGTCGCGACCCAGATGAATTCCGCGCCGTGATCCTTCTTGACCTGGATGCCCGCGAACGGGCGGACGCCGCCAAACGTGTACTCGTAGCCGCCGACCGCCGTCGGTTTGCCGGCGGCGAGCGAGATCGCCGGGCGGTCCGTCGCGACGAGCGTCAGCGCGTGCGTACCGTCGGGGGCCGTCGTCAGCTCGGCGAGCACCGGCGACGCGCTGCCCGGCACGCCGACGCCGACCGCCGCCGGCAGCAGCGACACCTTGTCGAAGCGGACGCGCATGCCGCTGATCTCGCCCGTCGCACCCTCGTCGACGCGCGCCTGCGTGCCCTGGCCACCGCCCTTCGGGTCGAACGCGACGAGCTGCCACGCCGCCTTGCCCTTCGCGACGATGCCGAGCCAGATCGCCCGGCCCGTGCCGGGCACGTTGACCAGCGAGCCGCTCGCGCCCTGCAGGAAGTCGACCGGCGCGATCGTGTCGGAGAGCAGCGTCTTGCCGGCGGCGTCGGTGATCGTGACGACAGGCGCGGCCGTCGTGTCCTGCATCGGGAACGTCTCGTCGAAGACGGTGTTGCCCGTCGCGAGGTCGCGCATCCGCAGCTCGGCGCCCCACGGCTGGTAGGCGACCTGATGGAAGCGGTAGCCGCCGTAGCTGAGCGGGTTGTTCACGGTGGTGAAGCCGCTCGCGACCTCCCTGCCGTTCCTGAAGATCGTGAGGTGCGTGCGAAAGTCCAGCGCGTTGCCGGCCGACCCGAACTTGCCGATCGCCTCATCGATGCGCACCTGGAGTTGGTTCGGGTTGCTGACGGCGTAGACCGGCGCGGTCTGGCCCTGTCCGGCGAAGATGTCGGTGCTGAAGCCGGTGAGGTGCGTCACCAGGCCGCCGGCGATGAACAGGATCAGCGCCAGGTGGCTCACGAACGTCGCCAGTTGCGCCCACGGGTAGCGGTCGGCGAAGAGGTACGTCGTGCCGCCCTCGACGTCGCGGCTGACCTTGAAGTGCAAGCGGCGCAGCGTCGCGACGGCGCGACCGGCGTCGACGGGCGCGAGCTCGGTGCGATTGTGCGCGTGCTCGAAGAACGTGTCTGGCACGCGGCGCGGCGGGTGGAAGACGTTGCGGAACGTCGGCGACCAGCGGTTGAAGGTGCAGGTGCTGACGTTGACGACGAGGAAGCCCAGCGCGAAGAGGAACCACTTTGCCTCGAAGACCTCAAACAGCCCCAGCCGGTACATCGGGTCGGTGAGCGGCCCGAAGGTGCCGCGCTCGTGGTCGAGCCAGAGCTGTGTGGCGGCGCTGTTGCCGCGCATCGCCTCGGGCACCTGCGGGATGAGCACGCCAACGAGCCCGAAGAGCGCGAGTGTGGCGATGAAGAACACCGCGAACCGCACGGAGGTGAGCAATCGCCAGATCGGCTGGAACACGTCGAACGAAGGCTTCCTCGGCCGCGCGTCCGCCGCGTCTACCGTGGCCATGCGGCGGCGCCCCCCGCGCGTATCACGGACGTCCTGCGACGGGCCGCGCCTGTTGGATCGCGCGGCGCTGCGCGCGGGCTGAAGGCCCGCGCTCCGGGATCGGACATCGGTACGCGCGGGCTGAAGGCCCGCGCTCCGGGATGGGAGAGTGCGCTGCGGCGCCGCGCGGCGGCAGCAGCTACGTCCCGTCGAGGCGCGGGCTGTCCAGCCCGCGCGTCCGCCATTCTC
>JAKAMA010000059.1 GCA_021813085.1 Chloroflexota bacterium
GACGAGCACCAGGTCGGCGTCAGGGTGCGCCGCCATCTCCTCCATCGGCGCCCAGCGGGTGCGGCGGCCGGCGGCGGCCTTGAGGTCCATGTGGCGGGCGGCGACCTGGCACCAGACGAGGTCCGGGTGGAACTCGCGCGCCTGGTCTTCGAGCAGGGTGTGGTTGGAGCCGCCGGCGAGGGCGACGACGCGGAAGCGGCCGGGGAGCGAGCGGATGACATCGAGCGCCTGGCGGCCGATCGAGCCGGTCGAGCCGAGGATGGCGATGCCGGGCACGCGATCAGTCATCGCGGCCAGTATATCGGGCGCGGCCCGCCGGGCGATGCAGGCGGCGGATAGCAGGACGTCATGGCCGGCGGCGATGGTGGTCCTGCTGCCATCTCCGACGGATCTCACCCCCGGCCCCCGGACGGGCCGTATGGCCTTCCCTGAAGGGGAAGGGGAGCTTGCACGGACGGCGTGAGCTGAGGCATGGTTGGGGGGCGTCCTTCTCCTGCCATCTGCTGCCATGGCAAGGCGCGATCCGTATCTGTTTTCGATTTCGGTCTGCAGTTTTCACTCCCTGGGGGCGCGGGCAGACGGACCTCACCCCCGGCCCCCGGACGGGCCGTACGGCCTTCCCCGAAGGGGAAGGGGAGCTTGCGTCACGAGCATAGGCCGGCGCTCGCAGAGGTCGCAGCCGAGCGTGTCAGCGTGAGGTTGAACGATCCGCGACCGGCAACAGAGATCCGCGCCGCGGGCTCCAGCGCGTCTCTCTTAAGGCCGGACGTGCGGTGGACGCACTTGCATCATGAGATCACCCACTGCTGGAAGAGGTAGACCAGCGCGAAGGTGAAGAGGATCGAGTCCATGCGGTCGAGGACGCCGCCGTGGCCGGGGATGAGCCCGCTCGCGTCCTTGATCCGCATCGAGCGCTTGATCGCGGACTCGGCGAGGTCGCCGAGCGTCGCCGCGGCCGGCAGGAGCAGCGCCAGCACGACGATCTGGCCGCCCGGAAGGCGCAGGCCGAGGACGTAGTCCAGCAGTACGACCGCCGCGAAGCCTGCGGCATAGCCGCCGGCGAAGCCTTCGACCGTCTTCTTCGGGCTGATACGCGGCGCGAGCCGGTGGCGGCCCAGCGCGCGGCCGGTGAAGTAGGCGGCGGTGTCGACGGCGAACGTGCCGAAGACGGTCATGTACACCCAGTCGCGGCCGTCGTGCGCGTCGCGCACGAGCACGAGCATGCTGCCAAGCACGCCGACGTAGACCACCGCGCCCATCGTCCACAGCCAGTCGAAGAGCGCCGTGTCGGCGTCGAAGCGCGCGACGACCGCGACGAGCGAGGCCAGCACCGCGCCGGCGGTGAGCCAGAGCACCCAGTGGGCGCCTGCGTGCGCGCCGATGGCCATCGCCGCGGCGATGGCTGCGGCCAGCAGGCTCAGCGGGCCCAGCCAGCCGAAGCGGGGGTGCTGGAACTCGAGCGCGGCGACGGCGAGCGCCGCCGCGACGGCGGCCGCGTACCAGTCTCCGCCGACCAGGATGAGGGCGAAGATGACGGGCACGCCGACCGCGGCGGCGAGGATGCGCCGGGCAAGCACCGCCGGTCAGGCGCCCGGCGGGGCGGAATGGCGCCCGCCGTGCGCGCCGCCGCCTTCGATGACGCCGCCGAAGCGCCGCGCGCGGCGCGCGTAGGCCGCGAGTGCGCGGTCGACCTCGGCCGCGTCGAAGTCGGGCCAGAGGGTGGAGGTGGCGTACAGCTCGGCGTAGGAGGACTGCCAGAGCAGGAAGTTCGAGAGGCGCACTTCGCCGGCGGTGCGGATCACGAGGTCCGGGTCCGGCAGGCCGGCGGTGTAGAGGTACGACGAGAACAACGCCTCATCGACGCGCGCCGCCGGCACGCGGTCGGCGATGATCCGCCGCACCGCGGCGACGATCTCGGCGCGGCTGCCGTAGTTGAAGGCGACGGCCACCGTCATGCGGTCGTTGTCCTTCGTCAGCTCGATCGCCTGCATCACCTTCTTGCGGATCTCCGGCTCGAGCGGGTCGAGGTCGCCGATGTGGACGAGCCTGACGCCATTGCGGTGCAGCTCCTTGACCTCGCGGTTGATGACGCGGCCGATCAGCCGCATCAGCGCGTTGACCTCGCGTCGGGGGCGCGTCCAGTTCTCGGTGGAGAAGGCGTAGAGCGTCAGCACCTCGACGCCGCGCTCACCGAACGTGCGGATGATGTTGCGGATGTTCTCCGTGCCGGCGCGGTGGCCGGCCTGCCGCGAGAGGCCGCGCTGCTGCGCCCAGCGCCCGTTGCCGTCCATGATCACGGCAACATGCCGCGGGACGTGCGAGCGGCGGTCGTTCAGGTCGGATACTGATGCCGGTTCAGCAATCACGTCGTCATGGCTCCGCGCGGATCAGACTTCGAGCAGCTCCTGCACCTTGGCCTGGCCGTGCCGGTCGATCTCGGCGATGTACCTGTCGGTGAGCTTCTGCAGGCGCTCCTGGGCGCGGCGCTCGTCGTCGTCGGAGATCTGCTTGTCGTGCTGGAGCTTGCGCAGCTCATCGAGGCAATCGCGGCGCACGTTGCGCACGGAGACACGGCCGTCCTCCACCTTCTTGTGCACGACCTTCACGAGCTCCTTGCGGCGGTCCTCGGTGAGTGGCGGGATGACGAGCTTGATCATGTTGCCGTCGTTCGTGGGGTTCAGGCCCAGGTCGGACTTCTGGATCGCCTTTTCGATGGTGCCGAGCTGGGTCTTGTCCCAGGGCTGGATGGTGATCAGCCGGGGGTCCGGCGCGTGGACGGCGGCCATCTGATTGAGCGGGGTGGGTGTCCCGTAGTATTCGACCTTGAGCGTCTCGACGAGCGCCGGGCGCGCCCGGCCGGTCCGCACGGCGTCGAGGTCGCGGTCCAGCGCCGCGACCGCGCTCTGCATGCGATGCTCGGCATCGCGCAGGGTGTCATCGATCATCGTACCCCGTCCTCACCTCGTCCTGCCGACCGGGCGGCCTCATAGTACCTCACCGTATCGCTGCCAGAGATGCCGTGCGTGCATCAGCGGGCGGCGGGCTCGAGGGCCGACGCCCCACCCGCGACGCGCGTGCCGATCTCCTCGCCGCAGACCGCCCGCACGATGCCGTCCGGCGAGGCGACGTCGAAGACGAGGATGGGCAGCTCGTTCTCCATACAGAGCGAGAGCGCGGTGCTATCCATGACCTCAAGCCGCCGGCTGATCGCGTCCATGTACGTGAGCGTCGCGAAGCGGCGGGCGTTGGGGTCCTTCAACGGATCCGCGTCGTAGACGCCGTCAACGCGATTCTTCGTCATCAGCAGCACTTCGGCGTCAATCTCAATCGCACGGAGGGCGGCGGCGGTGTCCGTCGTCATGAAGGGGTTGCCGGTGCCGGCGGCGAAGAGCACGACGCGCCCCTTCTCCAGGTGGCGGATCGCGCGCCGGCGGATGTAGGGCTCGGCGACCTGCGGCACGGGGATGGCCGTCTGGGTGCGCACGTCGGCGCCGACCTGCTCGATCGCGTCCTGGAGGGCGAGGGCGTTGATGACGGTCGCGAGCATGCCGGCGTAGTCGGCCGTCGCGCGATCCATCCCGGTCTGGCTAGCCGTCGCGCCGCGCCAGATGTTGCCGCCGCCGACGACCACCGCGACCTGCACGCCGAGGTCGACCGCGGCGGTCTTGATCTGGACGGCGGTCCGGTGGAGGGTGGCCGGGTCAATGCCCGAAGCGAGTCCGCCCATCAGCGCTTCGCCGCTGATCTTGATGAGGACCCGCTTGTAGGCGGCGGCGGACACCAGGGCGCCTACTGGCCCAGCTCGAAGCGGGCGAAGCGGCGGACGCGGATATTTTCGCCGGTCTGCGCGATGGCTTCCTTCACGAGCTGTTCGATGGTCTTCGAGCCGTCGCGGATGAAGGGCTGCTTCATCAGCACGGTCTCCTCAGGGCTCCCGTCTGCTCCGTCAGGCAGGTCAGCTTCGTGGACGGCGAGCGTCGTCGGGATGCCGGCGATCTGCATCGCGATGTCGTGCGCCAGGGCCTTGAAGGTATCGGTGCGCGCGACGAAGTCCGTCTCGCAGTTCACTTCGACCAGCACGCCGATGCGGCCGCCGGCGTGGATGTACGACTCGACGAGCCCCTGCGAGGTCTCGCGGTGCGCCTTCTTCTCGGCGCCCGCGATGCCCTTGTCGCGCAGGATCGCGATGGCCTTGTGGATATCGCCGCCGGCCTCATCGAGCGCACGCTTGCAGTCCATCACGCCGGCGCCCGTCTGCTCGCGCAGGCTCTTGACGTCCTCGGCTGTTGCCACGGTGCGTGTCCTCTCTCGAACTCAGGCCTGCGGCGGGGCGGCGGCGCTGTCAACGGTATCCAGCGCGCTTTGCGGCCCCGGGTCATCGGGCGATGCGGAGAACGTGCCGGAGGCGATGGACGCCATGTCGAGCCCCTCGGTGTCGTCGGCTTCGGTCGCGTAGTTCTCGATCTGGCGGCCTTCGATGATCGCGTCGGCGATCCGGCTCGCCATCAGGCGGACGGCGCGGATCGCGTCGTCGTTCGACGGGACCGGATAGTCGATCTCGTCGGGATTGGCGTTCGTGTCGCACATCGCGATGATCGGGATGCGCATGCGCAGCGCCTCGGTGACGGCGATACGCTCCATGGGCGGGTCGACGATGAAGAGGGCGCCCGGCAACCGCTTCATGCTCTTGATACCGCCGAAGTAGCGGTTCATCTTCTCGATCTCTTCGTTGAGCTTGCCGGCTTCCTTCTTGATCATCGCCTGGAACTCGCCGCGGTCGCGCTGGTCTTCGAGCCGCAGCAGGTGGTCGATGCGGCGCTCCATGGTCTGAAAGTTCGTCAGCGTGCCGCCGAGCCAGCGGTTGGTCACGTGGGGCATGCCGCAGCGCGTGGCTTCCTGCTGGATCGACTCCTGCGCCTGCTTCTTGGTGCCGACGAACAGCACGGTCTGGCCGCGCGCCGCGACGCTGCGGGCGAAGTCCATCGCTTGTTGCAGCAGCGGCACGGTCTGCTGGAGGTCGATGATGTGGATGCCGTTGCGCTCGGTGAAGATGAACGGCTTCATGCGCGGGTCCCAGCGGCGCGTCTGATGGCCGAAGTGGACGCCGGCTTCGAGCAGGGCCTTCATCGAGACGGGGGGAGTGGCGGTGGCGGTGGTCATGGTGGCACATCCTTCCGGACAAAAATTTGAGGCCGCGCAGGCCCCAGGTCCGGTCTCACAAGCTCCGTAACGCAGCGCAAGTATAGCAGCGGCTGCCGAATGACGGCAACGGCCCGGGCGAAGCGAGATTGTCCGGCGGGCGGGCGGAGCGCATACTGGCGGCGGATGAGACGCGACCGTACGCCGCCGCCAGTCCACGGGCCGGCCGCCCCGCCGGCGGCACCCGGCAGCCGCGTCGCCCCGGCGTGATGCGGCCGCGCTGGCGCAAGCAGGAGCTGCGGGAGCGCTTCTATCCCCCGGCCTTCCGCGGCATGTACGACCGCTTCTCCGACGTGATCCACGCGTACGTGCGGCGCGGCGATGTGATGCTCGACGCGGGCTGCGGCAGCGGGCGCGTCTTCCAGTACCACTTCGGTGAGGAGCAGCGGCCGGCGCGCATCGTCGGCGTCGACGTGACCGGCGAGCCGCGGGGCAACGCCAATATCGACGCGGCGGCGCGCGCGGACCTGGCGTCGCTGCCGTTCCGCGCCGCGACGTTCGACATCGCCATCTCCAGCCATGTCGCGGAGCACCTGACGCAGCCGGAGGGCGTCTTCGCCGAGCTGGCGCGCGTCGTCAAGCCGGGCGGGCGGCTGCTGATCCTGACGCCGAACCGCTGGCACTACGTGACGGTCAGCTCGGCGCTCCTGCCGCACCGCTTCCACGTCGCGTTCAACCGCTGGCGCGGCGTCGACGCGCACGACATCTTCCCGACGGTGTACCGCGCGAACACCGCGCGGCGGCTGCGCGCGCTGTACGAGGGCGCGGGGTTCGAGGTGGAGCGCCTGGAGCAGTTCGAGACGGAGCCCGAGTACCTGGCGTTCAGCACGCCCACGTACGCGCTGGGCGTCGGCTTCGAGCGGATCGTCAACCGCTTCGACGCGCTCCGCAACATGCGGGTGAACCTGCTCGGGGTGGGGCGGCGGCGCTGACGTCTCCGCGCGATCTGTAGCACCGGGCCGGTCAGGAAGCGCCGCCAAACCCGAAGATCCCCGCCTGGCTGTGGCAGACGATGATCCCGCGCGGGAACTCGGGCGCCGCGCTCACGTCCAGGTTGCCGCCCCCTTCCGGAAGCGGGCAGTATAGTCGCACGCCGGGGCGTGCGAAGAACCAAGAACCAAGAGCCGAGAAGCGAGAAGCGAGAACCAGGAACAGACAACAGACAGCAGACAACAGACAACAGGGCACGAAGCCGTCACGGCAGGGCGCTGTTTGCTGCTCCCCGGGTTGCTTCCGGCCCGCGGCCCGGGCCCGCTACCATGGGAGCATCATGCTGACCAAGCGGATCATCCCGTGCTTCGACGTGGACAACGGGCGCGTCGTCAAGGGCGTGTCGTTCGTCGAGCTGCGCGACGCCGGCGACCCGGTGGAGCTGGCGAAGCTGTACGACGCGCAGGGCGCGGACGAGCTGGTGTTTCTCGACATAACGGCGACGTCGGACGACCGCGCGACCACCTACGACATGGTCTCGCGCACGGCCGACGAGGTGTTCATCCCCTTTACGGTCGGCGGAGGCGTGCGCAGCGACCTGGACGTGCGCGTGCTGCTCGAGCTGGGCGCCGACAAGGTGTCGCTGAATAGCGCGGCGGTGGCCGACCCGCGGCTGGTCGGCGTCACGTCGGAGCGCTTCGGCGCGCAGTGCATCGTCGTCGCGATCGACGCGCGCGCGGTCGGCGAGGGGAAGTGGGAGGTGTACACGCACGGCGGCCGTCGCCCGGCCGGGCTCGACGCCGTCGAGTGGGCGAAGCGCGTCGTCGCGTTGGGGGCGGGCGAGCTGCTCGTGACGAGCATGGACACCGACGGCCACAAGGACGGCTACGACCTGCCGCTGACGCGCACGATCAGCGACGCCGTCGAGGTCCCGGTGATCGCCAGCGGCGGCTGCGGGCATCCGCGACACATGGTCGATGCGGTGGTCGAGGGCCGCGCGGACGCGGTGCTGGCCGCGAGCATCTTCCATTTCGGCGAGTACTCGATCGGCGAGGCGAAGCGCTACATGGCGGCGCATGGGGTGCCGGTCCGCCTCTGAGGCGAGCGCCGGCGGCCGCAGTGCGACACGGGATCCCACACCATCGGAGAGGAGCGCGCCCGCCGGGTGCGGACGGAGGAGCGAGATGCTGAACTACAACCCGCAGGGGCTGATCCCGGCGATCATCCAGGACGACGACACGGACGATGTATTGATGCTCGGGTACATGAACCCTGAGACGCTGAGGCTGACGCAGGAGCGCGGCCAGGTGGTGTTCTGGAGCCGCAGCCGCCAGGAGGTCTGGCACAAGGGGGCGACGAGCGGCGACTTCCTGGAGGTGCGCTCGATGAAGGCGGACTGCGAGCACAACTCGCTGCTCGTGCGGGTGAAGATGCTCGGGAAGGGCACCTGCCACACTGGCGCGCGCTCGTGCTTCTTCAACGAGGTGGCGTAGGCGGGAAGCGGGAAGCGGGAGGCGGGAGACGGGAAGCGGGAGGCGGGAGGCGGGAAGCGGGAGGCGGGAAGCGGGAGGCGGGAGGCGGGAAGCGGGAGACGGGAGACGGGAAGCGGGAGACGGGAGGCGGGAAGCGGGAAGCGGGAGGCGGGAAGCGGGAGACGGGAAGCGGGAAGCGGGAAGCGGGAGGCGGGAAGCGGGAGGCGGGAGGCGGGAGACGGGAGACGGGAAGCGGGAAGCGGGAAGCGGGAGACGGGAGACGGGAAGCGGGAGGCGGGAGGCGGGAGGCGGGAGGCGGGAGGCGGGAAGCGGGAGGCGGGAAGCGGGAGGGGGGAAGCGGGAGGCGGGAGGCGGGAAGCGGGAGGCGGGAAGCGGGAGGCGGGAAGCGGGAAGCGGGAAGCAGACGTGGCGCCATGACAGATGACTCGCCGAGAACGCCGAAGACTCCCCCGGCGCCATCACCGCCGATCAAACCGGATCCCGGGCTCCGGAATCGGATTACAAGGGGCGGCCCGAAGAGTGTGCCGCTGCCCAGGTGGCTGAAGGGCTGAGCGCGCGGGCGCCGCACCTCGATCACGTCGCAGTTGACGTGCGGGGCTCGCGCACCGGCTCACGCGGCCGACACGAATCCGTCACACACCATAGGCCGCGCAGCCGCTAGAATGGTTGGCGATGGAACCGCCCCGCCGCCGTCCCGCCACGCCGCCCGATGCTGCCGTGGCGGTCGTGCCGCAGCGCGACGGCCGGCTCCGCTGGCTCTGGGCGGTGCTCGCGCTCGCCGGGATCGCGGAATGGGCGCAGGCGGCGGCGACGTTCCTCGGCCACGACCGGTTCCGCTGGTTCAGCCAGGACTTTCCGGCGCTCTACGCGGCGGCGCGTCTCGTCGCCGAAGGAGCCGGCGCCGGCGTCTACGACACGAGGACGATCGCCGCTGCCGAGCTCGCCGCCGCCGGCAGGCCCGTCGGGGGTACCGGCGTCCTCGCGTACTTCAACCCACCGTTCTTCGCGTTCATCCTCTCGCCGCTTTCCGCGCTCTCGCTGACCGACGCATATCGCGTCTGGACGCTGCTGAGCGTCGGGCTCGTCGCCGTCGATGCCTGGCTGATCTGGCTGATCGCCGACGGGATGCGGCGCTCGTCACGCGCGGCGCTGGTGCTCGCGTTCCTCACGCTCTTCCCGCTGACGTATGGGCTGCAGGTGGGGCAGTTCTCGCCTATCCTCGTAACGTCGTGGGCGGCGGCGTTCCTGCTCCTCCGTCGAGGGCGGCCGCGCAGCGCGGGCATCGCGCTGGCGCCGCTGCTGATCAAGCCGGAGCTGCTGCTGCCGGTCTCGGCCTACCTGCTGTGGAAGCGGCAGTGGGGGGTGTTCTCGACGCTCGTGCCGGCTGCCGCCGTCGCGGTGGCGGTCTCGCTCTGGGTGATTGGCCCCGGCAACGCGCTCAGCTACCCGGCGTATCTGCTGCACAGTACGACGTGGACCGCGGACGGCGTCGCCACAAACGTGATGCTGGGTTGGAACGGCATCATCGCCATGCGGTGGGACCCCGCGCTCATCCCCACCGCGCGGCTCGCGGTGGCCGCGCTGGGGATCGTGACGCTGGCGGGCGTCGCCGTCGCGTGCCGCGGTCCCCTCGACCTGCGCTCGGACCGCTTCGCGGTGCAGTGGGCGCTGCTCACGGTGGCGACGCTGCTGGTGGACCCGCACCTGTACCTGCAGGACACGATCATCCTTGCGCCTGCCGCTGCCGCGCTGCTGGCGGTGGCGCCGGCCGCGGCACGGGGGCGCGTGGCCGTGGCACTGCTCGCCGGATGGGCGTTGCTCGGCCTCGGCGTCTTCCCGAACGAGCATCTCGGCATCAACGCGTTCGGGCTCTACCTTGCCGCCGGGGCGCTGGCCCTGGTGCTCTGGCTGCGGATTTTCGTCGATGCACCTCCCGAGCAGGTGCGGGGCACCCGATCGCGCCTCGTGACGGCCTGACAGGCCGTGCTCGACGTGGAGCGTGGCGGCGCTGCGTCGGTGGCGCTAGGCGAGCGGCTCTTCCGTCCGTAGCGGCGCCACGGGCTCAGCGCCGAGCCCAGCTTCGACGCCGAGCGCGGCGTTGAGGGCGGCGATCGCCACTTCGACCTGGGCCTCATCGGGGTCGCGCGTCGTCAGCGTTTGCAGCCAGAGGTTCGGGGCGTAGAGCCACGCCACGATGCGGTTGTCGCCGAACGCCTGTCCGGCACGCA
>JAKAMA010000060.1 GCA_021813085.1 Chloroflexota bacterium
GCGCGCCCAGCTCGAACGGCCCGACGCCCCGTTCAAGAAGCGGCTCGACGCCGGCGTGCCACAGCTCCTCGAGCGCAGGGAGGTGCTCGAGGAGCTGCGGCGCGTCGACGTCGTCTTCCCGCTGGTGCACGGTGTGAACGGGGAGGACGGGACGCTGCAGGGGATGCTCGAACTGTTCGGGCTGCCGTACTGCGGCTGCGGCGTGGCGGCGAGCGCGCTCGGCATGGACAAGGCGCTCCAGAAGCAGATCTTCCGCGCCGCCGGCCTTAAGGTCGCGCGCCATCTGACCGTGCGCGCACACGAATGGGGCGGCGGCAGCGAGGAGGTCGCCCGCGGCGTCGAGGCGGAGCTCGGGTATCCGGCGTTCGTCAAGCCGTCCAACGGCGGCAGCAGCGTCGGCGTCAGCAGCGTGCGCTCGCGGGAGGACCTGGGCGAGGCGATGCGCGCGGCGTTCGCGCTGGACCGCAAGGTGCTGGTCGAAGAGCGCGTCCGCGGACGCGAAGTCGAGTGCGCCGTGCTCGGCAACGACGATGCGAAGGCATCGCCGGTGGGAGAAATCGTGCCGGCGGGCGAGTTCTACGACTACACGGCGAAGTACCTCGACGAGAGCGCGCGGCTCATCGCACCGGCGGACCTGCCGGCGGCGACGGCCGAGGAGGTGCGCACGGACGCCGTGCGCGCGTTCCGCGCGATCGACGGCGCGGGGTTCGCGCGTGTGGACTTCTTCGTGACGGAGGAGCGCGGCGCGGTGGTCAACGAGGTCAACACGCTGCCGGGATTCACGCCGATCAGCATGTTCCCCCGCCTCTGGCAGCTCGCGGGCACGACGTACCGGGAGCTGATCAGCCGCATCGTCGACCTCGCGCTGGAGCGATGTATGGCAAGGAGTGCCCGCGATGCCCGCGGCTAAGACCCCCGGACGCTGGCCGTACCGCGCTACGCCGCCCGTCCGGCGGCGGCGCGTGGTGCCGGCGCGCGACGGTGCGGCGCGCGGCGTGCGAGCGCGCATGGAAGAGCCGCCCCGCGTCCGGATCACGCGGCTGCAGGCGCGCATCGCGGTGGCGGCGGCGGCGATGTTCATGGCCGTGTCGGCGGCGTGGTGGGCGTACCACTCGCCGTGGCTGACGGTGAGCGACGTGAAGGTGGTCGGCACCACGCAGGTGTCGCCGCAGTTGGTGGCAAAAGCGGCAGGCATCGAGGGCGCGAGCATCTTCGGGCTCGACCTGAAGGCGGCGCAGGCCCGGGTGCAGGCGCTGCCGAAGCTGCGGAGCGCGACCGTCAGGAAGACCGGGCTGCACAGCGTCGAGATCGACGTGCAGGAGCGCACGGCCTGGGGCGCCTGGCAGGTGAACGGCGTCAACATGCCGATCGACCAGGACGGCTACGTGCTGAGCGGCGTCGCCCCGCCCGGGGCGCCGGTGATCATCGACGCCGAGCCGCGGCCCGCTGTCAGGGCTGGCGACCGCCTCGAGCCCGGGATCGCGCAGCTCGCGGCGCGCATCGTGCGGGAGTCCGAGACGGCGTTCGGGCGCAAGGTGGTGGCCCTGGTCTACAAGCAGGACCAGGGGCTGACGGCGGTGCTCTCGGGCGCGAACGCGGGCGACAAGCCGGTCTGGGTGGCCTTCGGCGACGCGCGCGACTACGACTTCAAGGTGGCCACGCTGTACGCGCTGTTCCAGCGGGCGAAGCAGGACAACCTGGCGATGAGCGTCGTCGACCTGCGGTTCGGCGACCGGCTGAGCTTCAGGTAGGAGACCGGGAGGACGTCATGAGCCGTGGAGGAACGTTCGCCTCGATCGACATCGGCACGACGAAGGTGTGCACGGTGGTGGGCGAGGTCACGAGCGACGACGAGATGCGCATCCTCGGCGTCGGCGTCGCCCCGTCGGAGGGGCTGACGCGCGGCATGGTCGAGAACATCCGCGACGCCACGGAGTCGATCCGCGCGTCCGTGGAGAAGGCGGAGCGGTCGAGCGGGACGCGCATCCTGTCGGCCCACGTGGGGGTGGCCGGGCAACACATCGCCTGCCTGAACAACCGCGGCATCATCGCCATCCCCGACCGGACGCGGCCGATCCTGCCGGACGACGTGACGCGCGTCCTCGACGGCGCCCGCGTGGTGAGCATCCCCACGAACCGGGAGATCATCCACGTCATCCCGCGCTACTACGTGGTCGACGGCCAGGACAACGTCTCGGACCCGGTGGGGATGTACGGCACGCGGCTCGACGTCGAGACGCACATCGTCACCGGCCTCGACAGCGCGATCCAGAACCTGACGAAGTGCGTGGAGAACGTCGGCGTGCAGGTGGACGGCCTGATCCTGGAGCCGCTCGCGAGCGCCGAGGCCGTGCTCGATACGGAGGAGAAGGAGCAGGGCGTCGTGCTGGCGGACATCGGCGGCGGCACGACGGACATCGCACTGTTCATCGAGGGGAGCGTGATGCACACGGCGGTGCTGCCGGTGGGGGGCAATCACGTCACGCGCGACATCGTCGTCGGGCTGCGGGCGCCGTACCAGGCGGCGGAAGACGCCAAGCGCCGCTGGGGGCACGCGATCCCGAGCATGGTGGACGCGCGCGAGGAGATCACGGTCGACGCCTTCGGGTCCGAGGGCTCGAAGACCGAGGTGCGGCGGCGGCTGTGCGAGATCATCCAGGCCCGCATGGAAGAGATCCTGGAGATGGTCGCGGCCGAGGTGAAACGGGCGGTGCACGACGAGATGGTGTCGGCGGGCATCGTGCTCACGGGCGGCGCCAGCAAGCTGGCGGGCGTCGACCTGCTGGCCGAGCAGGTGACCGGGTGGCCGGCGCGCGTCGGCATGCCGCGGCACCTGCAGGGGTTGACGGACGTGCTCATCGACCCCGCCTACGCGACGAGCGTCGGGCTGCTGCAGTGGGCGGTGCACGAGGCAGAGGCGAGCGCCTGGCACCGGGCGCCGGGGCGCTCGCTCGACCTCAACGGCGTGTGGCGGCGGCTGGGCAACTGGGCGCGGGTGTTACTGCCGGAGTAAGCAGCGGGCCGGCCGCGGCAGCGGACTGGGGGTAGACACGTGATTCATCGGCGCGAGGAAGGAGCAGGGATGGCGGGAGACGAGATCCAGGGAGGCGCACGCGCCCGGCGAGCGCCACGGCGCGGCCAGCGCCCGCATACAGGCGACCACCCGACGCCGCGGTACCGGCAGTCGGCGATGTTCGAAGAGGAACTGAGGGAGCTGCAGCGCGAGCAGGAGCAGAGGGAGGCGATGATGACCCGGAGCTATTCAGACGGACTGCCGCCGATCAAGGTTGTGGGCGTGGGCGGCGGCGGCTGCAACGCCGTGAACCGCATGATCGCCGAGCAGATCGCCGGCGTGCAGTACGTCGCCGTGAACACGGACGCGCAGGCGCTGGGGCTGTCGCCAGCGGAGGTGCGGATCCGCATCGGCGACAAGATCACGAAGGGGCTCGGCGTCGGCGGCGACCCGGGACGCGGCCTCCGCGCGGCGGAGGAGAGCCGCGACGAGCTGTTCGAGGCCGTCCGCGGCGCCGAGATGGTCTTCGTCACCGCGGGCATGGGCGGCGGCACCGGCACCGGAGCGTCGCCGATCGTCGCCGAGGTCGCGAAGGAGGCCGGGGCGCTCACGATCGGCGTCGTCACGAAGCCCTTCGGGTTCGAGGGCGCGAAGCGCCGCGCCAACGCCGAGGAGGGGATCCAGCGGCTCCAGCAGAAGGTCGACACCCTCATCGTCATGCCCAACGACCGCCTGCTCGCCACCTGCGACGAGAAGGTGACGCTCGACGAGGCCTTCCGCACGGCCGACGACGTGCTGCTGCAGGGCATCCAGGGGATCAGCGAGATCATCACCCTGCCGGGCGAGATCAACCTCGACTTCGCCGACGTGCGCAGGATCATGGCCGAGGCCGGCCCGGCGCTGATGGCGATCGGCCGGGGCAGCGGTCAGAACCGCGCGGCGGATGCGGCGCAGATGGCCATCGCCAGCCCGCTGCTGGACGTGTCGATCAACGGCGCCAAGGGCGTGCTGTTCAACATCACGGGCGGCAAGAACCTGGGGCTGCACGAGGTGAACGCGGCCGCGCAGGTGATCCAGGGCGTCGTCGACCCGGACGCCGAGATCATCTTCGGCACGGCGATCGACCCGAAGATCGGCGACGAGGTGAAGATCACGGTGATCGCGACGGGCTTCGCGCGGCCGGTGGCCGTGCAGGCGATCCCCGAAGAGTACCGGCGCCAGATCCCCGACGACGACGCCCCTGACGCGCCGGAGGCGGCGCCACGGCGGCTCGCCGTCGAGCCCAACCCGAACGACACGGAGCTACCGACGTTCCTGCGCCGCACCGTGGCGGCGCGCTAGGAGCGTGGGCAGGACTGGGAAGGAGGTGCCTGTCTAGCCAGTGCCCGGAGGTCCGCCTCCGGGAGCTTTCCCCCACCAGGGAAAGGCAGCGGGCCGTGAGCGGCGTATTGGGAGATGGCGCCGCTCACGGCCTGTCCATCTCTCCCGCATCGCGCGAGAGACGCGCGACGGGGAGAAGAAAGTAGCCCGACCCGGTGACGTGGCACGGGCAGTTACCACGAAACCGGGAACCTGGGCTACGGCGCGATTGTACCGCAGCCCACGCCCGGATTCCATACCTCTACGTCCATTGTTCTTATGACAACCCTGCGCGGCCGACCGGGCCGGGCGGCCAGGTCGCGGCCGCGCGGCGCCGGAGGCCCTGTCCCGACCCACGCCGGGACCGCGTGAACACAAGATGTAGTGTGGCCGGGCGAAGATCACCGTTGACAAGCACCAGATGTAGTGCTACGCTCGCGCATGTCGCCGGCGATCAAGGTGATCCGCCGGCATTGGAAGGGGACAAAGGGATGCGCTGCCCCTACTGCGACGGCGAAGATTCGAAGGTGGTCGACTCCCGCGAGGTCGAGGATTCGATCCGTCGCCGGCGCGCGTGCCTGAACCCCGCCTGCGCGGGCCGCTTCACCACCTACGAGCGGGTGCAGGCGGTCGCGCTGTACGTCGTCAAGAAGGACGGCCGGCGGGAGACGTTCTCACGCGAGAAGCTGCTCGCCGGCCTCCGCAAGGCGTGCGAGAAGCGGCCGCTGGCCACGGGCGCGGTCGAGCAGCTCGCGGCCGAGATCGAGTCGACGCTGTACGCCGCCGGCACGGCGGAGGTGCCATCGAGCACGGTCGGCGAGCTGGTGATGGACCGCCTGCGCGACCTCGACCCGATCGCTTATGTCCGCTTCGCGAGCGTCTATCGGGAGTTCCGCGACCTGGAGGCGCTGCGCGCGCTCCTCGACGCGTTCTCTACGGGTGCCCGGCCGGCCGGCGCGCAGCTCCCGCTGCTCGACGGAGCGGAGTTCGGGCCCGGATCCCTGCGACTGCAACCGGCCGCACCGTCATCACGAACCCGTACTCGCCGCCCGGTGCGGCCGGTGCAGGCTCCCGTCCGGCTGCCGGCGGAGCCTGCGCCTCGGGAGCAGTCGAAGCGCCGGAGGAAGGCATAGTGCCACACCAACTTGGTGGCGCGTCGTCGGTGCGTAGGGGCGGATCCACGTGTCCGCGCTCGTCGGGTGCGATCCGTCAGATTGGCCGGGCACCAGGCGGCCAGGCAGCGATGGCAGAGGGGGCGCCGCGGCGCAGGGACGCGGCGGCAGCGTGAGAGCCAGGCACGAGGGAGCGACTGTGCGCGTTGAAGGGAAGCTGCTGAACACCGAGGGCGAGTTCATCGCGAGCGGGCCGTGCGAGGTGGACCGCGAGCGCGGCGACGTGACGATGTGGCCGTCGTGGGAGATGCACATGCTCGAGCGCGAGCGCGGGCCGCTGGTGCTGGAGCTGGAGGACGGGCGCCGGCTCGAGCTGAGCGACAAGCACCTGACGTTCAAGCTGACCGGAGCGGGCGAGCAGCGGATCTCGGTCTACCGGCTGCGCATCGTCGCCGGCGTGCCGGAGCACCTGGCGGCGGGGTACGTCGAGCCACAGCCTGCCGAAGAGGCCCCGCAGGACGAGCGCGACGAGACCGTCGTGCGCGACGCGGCGCACAGCGAGCGGAGCGGCTAGATGACGCAGATGCTCGTCCCGACCACGGCGCCCCCGCGCGGACCGCGCATCGACGCGTTCCTGGCCGACGCGCTCGCGGCGTACCGCGCGCAACTGGCGCTGCTCGACGACGACGGCGAGCGCGGCGCTGTAGAGGATGCGATCGCGCTGCTCACGGACTACCGGCTCTGCGCCATCGACGCGCATGCGTTCGAGGCGCTGCTCGCGCGCATGTCGCAGGGGCGGTCGCCGGTGGCGCTGCTCGCGTCACGACCGGAGCGGATCGCGGCCGAGCTGGCGGCGCGCTGGCAGGCGTACCGGCACGCGGCCGGAGCGGCTTGGCGCGCAGGGACGTAGGGGCGATGCGGACAGGACGTGGGTTTAGCGCTTCGACAGGTGTGCAAACAGCGGTTGCAGCGCGCGCGTACTTCGACGACGCTGTGGCGGAGCTGAGCATGGAGGCGATGGCGTTCCTCTGGCGCGTGCACAGCGGCGACGCGCCGGAGATCGGCGCGGCGGCGGGCGCGCTGCTACGCCGCCTGCGCGACGCGACGCGCGGCGCCGACCTCCATGACCTGCGCGCGTGGCAGGACAACATCACGACGTGGCGGGCAGTGGCGCGGCACGCCGGCGCTGATGTTCCGTGGATGTAGGGGCAGGCTAGCAAGCGAAAGGAATCCCGCCGTCATGGTCCTCCAGGCCGAGCCGGAAACACGCAGGACTCTCGCCCGCACGGGCTTTACCATCGAGCGCTTCTTCACGCGCGCCGGCGAAGATCCGTTCGCGGCGCTCGAGTGGGAGCACCGCACCGCCGTCATCGCCGATGAGAGCGGCAACGCGTTCTTCGAGCAGAAGGACGTCGAGATCCCGAAGACGTGGTCGCAGACGGCGACGAACGTCGTCGTGTCCAAGTACTTCCGCGGACCGCTCGGCAGCGACCGCCGCGAGCGCAGCGTGCGCCAGCTCGTCGGCCGCGTCGTCGACACGATCACCAACTGGGGGATGAAGGACGGCTACTTCGTCGACACGGACGAGGCGCAGACGTTCCGCGACGAACTGACGCACCTGCTGGTCAACCAGAAGATGGCGTTCAACAGCCCCGTCTGGTTCAACGTCGGCGTCGAGCCGCACCCCCAGTGCTCGGCCTGCTTCATCCTCTCGGTCGAGGACACGATGGAGTCGATCCTCGACTGGTGCAAGACGGAGGGGATGATCTTCAAGGGTGGCTCCGGCTCGGGTATCAACCTTTCGCCGATCCGGTCGAGCAAGGAGCAGCTCTCCGCCGGCGGGCAGGCGAGCGGGCCGATCAGCTTCATGCGAGGCGCCGACAGCATCGCCGGCTCGATCAAGTCGGGCGGCAAGACGCGTCGCGCGGCGAAGATGGTCATCCTGAATGCCGACCACCCGGACATCGAGGAGTTCATCGACTGCAAGGTGAACGAGGAGCGGAAGGCCTACGCCCTCGGCGCCGCCGGCTGGGACATGTCCCTGAACGGGGACGCATGGGCCTCGGTGCAGTTCCAGAACGCCAACAACTCCGTCCGGGTGACGGACGCCTTCATGGAGGCGGCGGTGGAGGGGCGGCAGTGGCCGCTCAAGAACGTGGTCGACGGGGGCACCGCGCGGACGCTCGACGCGCGTGACCTGCTGCGGCGCATGGCCGCGGCGGCGTGGGAGTGCGGCGACCCCGGGATGCAGTACGACACGACGATCAACGACTGGCACACGTGCGCGAACACGGCGCGGATCAACGCGAGCAACCCGTGCTCGGAGTACATGCACGTCGACAACAGCGCGTGCAACCTGGCGTCGCTCAACCTGATGAAGTTCGCCGATGACGACGGGCGCTTCGACACCGACGCGTTCCGCCGCGCCGTGGCGGTGACGATCTGGGCGCAGGAGATCATCGTCGGCAACTCGAGCTACCCGACGGAGACGATCGCGCGGAACACGCGCGCGATGCGGCAGCTCGGCCTTGGGTACGCAAACCTCGGCGCGCTGCTGATGTCGCGCGGCGTGCCGTACGACTCCGACGAAGGCCGCGCCTACGCGGCGGCGATCACCGCGCTGATGACCGGACACGCGTACGCGACGTCGGCGGCGATCGCGCAGCGCGTCGGGCCGTTCGACGCGTTCCACGAAAATCGCGAGCCGATGTTGCGCGTAGTTGCAAAACATCGTGACGCATCGCGTACAATGAACGCGGCGCTGACGGACGGCGAGCTGATCGCCGCGGCGCAACAGGCGTGGGACGATGCGCTGGATCTGGGATCGAAGTTCGGATACCGCAACGCACAGGCGACGGTGCTCGCGCCGACGGGGACGATCGCGTTCATGATGGACTGCGACACGACGGGCGTGGAGCCGGACATCGCGCTCGTCAAGTACAAGAAGCTCGTCGGCGGTGGCATGATCAAGATCGTCAACCACACCGTGCCGCGGGCCCTGCGCCGGCTCGGCTATCAGCCGGCGGAGGTCGAGGCGATCGTCCGCCACATCAACGAGCACGAAACGATCGAGGGCGCGCCCGGACTGCGCGAGGAACACCTGCCGGTGTTCGACTGCGCGTTCAAGCCGGCGAACGGGAAGCGCTTCATCCACCACCTGGGCCACATCAAGATGATGGGCGCCGTGCAGCCGTTCATCTCGGGCGCCATCTCCAAGACGGTCAACATGCCGAACGAGGCCACGGTGGACGACGTGGCGGACGCCTACGTCGAGGCGTGGCGGCACGGCTTGAAGGCCATCGCCATCTACCGCGACGGCTCCAAGAAGGTGCAGCCGCTCTCCACCTCGAAGGGCGAGACCGACGGCGGCCAGGCGGCCGACGCCAAGCCCGTGCGGCGCAAGATGAGCGACACGCGGAACTCGATCACGCACAAGTTCAGCATCGAGGGCCACGACGGCTACATCACCGTGGGGCTGTACGACGACGGCACGCCGGGCGAGATCTTCCTCTCGATGGCGAAGCAGGGCTCGACGGTGAGCGGGCTGATGGAGGCGTTCGGGCGCGCGGTGTCCTACGCGCTGCAGTACGGCGTGCCGCTCCAGGACCTGGTGCGCAACTTCAGCCACATGCGCTTCGAGCCGACGGGCCGGACGGAGAACCGCGACATCCCCGTGGCGCAGTCGATCATCGACTACGTCTTCCGCTGGCTGGCGAGCCGGTACATGTCCGCGGAAGAGGCGTATGAGGTCGGCGTGATGACGCCGGAGATGAAGGCGGCACTGGCAGCGGGACAGTACCCGCTTCCGATCGGAGCGCCCGACGCCGGGCGCGGCGATCCGGCTACGGGCGGGCCGGTGCCGGCGCTCTACCACGCGCCGCGGGCGAACGGCCACGCGGACGCACCCGCCTGCGCGAACTGCGGGTGGATCATGATTCGGTCGGGGACGTGTTACCGCTGTGAGAACTGCGGTAGCACGAGTGGCTGCTCCTAACGGTAGGGGCAACAACAACAGGTCAAGGAAGACAGGAGGCAGGGTCAGTATGGCTGTAACCGCGAAGAAGCCGGCTGCCAGGAAGACGGCAGCCAAGAAGACGACGGCGAGGAAGCCGGCGGCCAAGAAGGCCGCGGCGAAGAAGCCGGCCGCCCGCAAGACCGCGGCGAAGAAGCCGGCCGCCCGCAAGACCGCGGCGAAGAAGCCGGCGCGGGCCGCCGCCGCGAAGTCGCGCACGGCGAAGAAGCCGGCCGCCCGCAAGACGGCGGCCAAGAAGTAGGCATCGACGGGCGGCAGCATCCCCGGCTGCCGCCCGCACGCCTATCCCCCGACAGGCGTGACCAGCGGTGGC
>JAKAMA010000061.1 GCA_021813085.1 Chloroflexota bacterium
CGGTGAGCGGCGTCTCGGTGTCGCTTTCGCCGCTGCTCATCCTCTTCGCGGTCAGCGCGGGTGGGCTGCTGGTAGCGCTGATCCTGACGGCGCAGGCGTTGCCCCGCCTGAGCCTCGGGACGACGCTGCGCGAGGAGTAGGCGTGCCGGGGCCGGGGATCGCTCCACCTGCCCCCCGGAGCGATCCCCGGCCCACGGGCGCACACGCCGCGGCGCCGTTTGCGGCCGGTCCTTCCAGCCCCAATACATGGCAACAGTCCAATCAGATCAGCCCCGGTTCCTCGGAAGGCTTCGCCGGCAGACGTGAAGCTGGCCCTGCCTCGGTGTGGGGAGCGTCCGATCTTGGCGGGTCTCCTTCATGTGCATTTCATGTGGGGGCTCTACGCTGGCAGGCAGAGATCTTCGTCGATGGCGCACGTCAGGGTGCGAGAACCGGGAGGATCACGTGACCGAAGGCATATCACCGAAGATCTGGCGGGATTTCAGGACGCTCATCGAACGGGCCATGGACGACGCGCTGGCGGACGAGCAGCTCGGCGCCCGGCTCGCCGAGTGCCGCGCGATGCTCGCGGCTGTGCGGGCGCAGGATCCGCCGGGCCCCGCGGAGCTGATGCAGACCTGGCGCCACCTCGTCGCGGCGGTCGAGCAGTTCCGCACACACGCGCCCGCGCTGGACAACGGTTACGGGGTCTACCTGTGCCTGCTGCTCGTCATGTGGGAAGAAGCAGCCCCGGACCCTGCGGGCCGCGGCGCCCCGGCCGCCGACACGCGGCGGCTCGTCCCGCCCCGGCTGCGTCCGCTGCTGGCGGACGATCCGCTGATGCTGTGCGCCGAGGCGCCACCCGCCGACGCAGCCGACCGCGCGGGACGCCGGAACGGCCGCCGCGCCCATGGGCTGAGGCCCGTGCGGCCGCGTCCGGCCGCAGCAAGATAGAAAGGGTCCGCGTTGATGCGCGCCGCATCGAGCAGCCCGGAGTGGTGGTCAGGCGTCGTCCTGCTGCGCCGGCGCGCGACGGCCGCGCTCGTCGCCTCGAACACGCTGATGAGCCTGGGCGGGGGCATGCAGATGCTGCTGCACGGCTGGCTGGCGGTATCGTGGGGCGGCAGCCTCTGGATGCTCGTCGCCTTCGCGGCCTCCCGCATCGTCCCCAAGCTGCTGCTCACCCTCCCCGCCGGCGTGCTCTGCGACCGCGTCCCGCGGGCCCGCCTGCTGGCAGCCACGCGGGGCGTCGACGTCGCCGCTTCGCTGCTGCCGCTCGCCGGCTTCTTCGCGCCGATGCCGCTCCTGTGGGTGCTGGCCGCCAGCACGCTCGCAGGCGCCATTCACGCGTTCGACCTGCCGGCGGGACGCGGCGCCATGGCGGACATCACTCCGCCACGGGACCTGCACGCGGCCGTCGCGGTGAACAGCGCGGGCCACCAGGCAGCGGCGCTGCTCGGTCCCGCGCTGGCGTTCGGGCTGGCATCCTGGCCCGGGCGACCTGCGGCCCTGCTCGTCTCGGCGCTGGTGCTGGCTGGCGCCGCGCTGGTGTCGCGCCTGGTGCCCGGCGCGCCGCCGCCGGCCCTCGCGCGCGCCTCGCGCCTCGATCGGACCTCGTTCGTGCGCTATCTCATGTCCGCACCGCCTGTGCTGCTGCTGATGGCCGCGAGCGCCGCGCCCGGCGTCGTCGACCGGATGATCGCCCTGCTGCTGCCGTCGGTGGGGGCGAGCCGCGGCTCGGTGGGGTTTGCCCTCGTGGCACCCGAGCTCGGCGCCCTCTTCGCGGCGGTGGTACTCGCCGTCGCGCCCGTCCGTCTCGGCGCGGTCGCGGTGCTCGCGGGCGTCCTGCTCTACGGCGGCCTGGTCGTGGTTGCGTCGCAGAACGTGCATGAGGCGCAGATGCTGATCGTCGCCCTGGCAGTCGCCGGGATGGCGAGGCTGGTCGTGAACGCCACCGCGCAGGCGCGCCTGCAGTGCGTGGTCCCGGCCGCCGTGCGCGGGCGAGTGTTCGCGGTATAGCGGCTTACACCCGCACCCTCGTCGCGTCCGCTCGTGACCGGTTCGGAAGGGTCACGTGGAAGGCGCTGCCCGCCGGCGAGCTCTCGACGCGGATGCGGCCGCCGTGCGCCTCGGCGATCCAGCGGCAGATCGCGAGCCCGAGGCCGGCGCCCGCCTGCTCCCGCGTGCGGCCATCGTCGATGCGGTGGAATCGCTCGAAGATGCGCTCCCGGTGCGCCTCCGGGATGCCCGGCCCCGTGTCCCGCACGAAGAGCTCGGCCGCATCGGGCCGGGCCTGCCAGCCCAGCGTGACGGTGCCCCTGTCCGTGTACTTCACCGCGTTGTCGGCGAGGTTGAGCATCAGTTGCAGCAGGAGGTCTTCGTCGCCGATGACGGTCGAGGGCCCGCCCGGAGAGACGGTGATGGTCAAGCCCTTCGCCTGCGCCAGCGGCTCCACCTGCTCCGCGACGGAATCGACGAGTTCCCGCAGGGCCACCGGCTGGCGCTCGACGGGCAGGGCGCCGGCATCGGACCGGGCGAGCATGAGCAGCCCGCCGACGAGCCGCGTCATCCGGTCGACCTGCTCGTTGACGCCGGCCAGCACCTGCCGGTAGTCGCCCGCCTCGCGCGGCCGCTGGAGCGCGACATCGATCTGGCCCTTGATCGCCGTCAGCGGCGTCCGCAGCTCGTGGGAGGCATCCGCCGTGAACTGACGCTGCCGCTTAAACATGGCGTCCAGCCGCGCGATCATCTCGTCGAACGTGCGCGCGAGGCGGCCGACTTCGTCGTTCGGCAGGTCGAGGTTGAGGCGACGGCTCAGGTCCTGTCCGGTGATCTCCTGCGCCATCTTCGTCACGCGGTCGATCGGGGCGAGCGCGCGCGTCGAGAGCCACCAGCCGCCGAAACTGGCGAACACCAGCGCGAGCGGCGCGCCGATGGCCAGCACCAGGAGCAGGTTGTTCAGAGTGCCGTTGAGCTCTGACATCGACTGCCCGACCTGCAGCACCGCGACGACGCGGCCGTTCTGCTCGATCCGGCGGGAGAGGATGCGCGCCTGCACCTCGCCGTTTCCTACGGTCTGGATTGGTTCGCCTCCCTGCAGCGCCTGCCGGACGGCCGTCATGTCGATCGGCACCTTGCCGAACGCCGCCGAGGAGTCGAAGAGGACGGCGCCCGTCGGGTCAAGCAGGCGCTCGAAGTACTGACCCTGGTTCGGGTCGCGCGGGTTGGTTGTGAGGTCGAGCGTGGGCTGCCCTTCTGGCCCGTTGTCGAGCAGCCCCTGGATGAGGGTGGCGCGCGTGCGCAGCGAGTCGTCGAGGCTACTGTTCAGGGCGCGGCGCAGGGTGAAGTAGATGCCGCCGCTGAAGAGGATGAGGATGACGGCGAGGATCGCGAAGTACCAGAGGGCAAGACGCAGGCGGATCGACCGGAAGAACAACTCAGCCTTCCGGCACCGCGATCTTGTAGCCGGCGCCGCGCACCGTCTGGATCAGCTTCACGTCGTGACCGTCGTCGACCTTGCGGCGCAGGTGGCCGATGTACACGTCGATCACGTTGGCGACGTTCAGCGTCTCGTAGTTCCACACGCGCTCGGTGATCATCGTACGCGTCAGCACGCGGTTGGGGTTGCGCATCAAGTACTCGAGCAGGGCGTACTCCTTCGTCGTCAGGTCGATGGAGCGTTCCCCTCGCTTCGCCCTCCTGGTCGTCGTGTCCAGCTCCAGGTCTCCGACGCAGATCACCGGGTCCGTGGCGTGGGGCTCGCGCCGGGAGAGCGCGCGCACCCGCGCGACCAGTTCCGCGAATGCGAACGGCTTGACGAGATAGTCGTCCGCGCCGGTGTCGAGACCGCGCACCCGGTCATCCACCGTATCACGGGCGGTGAGCATCAGCACAGGGGTCTTGTTGCCACGCTCGCGCAGGCGCCGGCAGACCGTCAGCCCATCGACCTTCGGCAGGACGATGTCGAGCACGATCACGTCGAAGGAGCCGACTTCGGCGAGGTCGAGGGCGGCGGCTCCGTCGCTCGCCAGGTCGACGGCATAGCCCTGCTCGGCCAGGCCGCGGACGACGAAATCGGCGATCGCTGGCTCGTCTTCAACAACCAGCAGTCTCATACATTGGAGACCCTAGCAGTTGAAGATGAAAGGAACATGAAGCCCGGCGGCCGATCCCGCCGCCACGCTGTGCCGCGAGCCCGCGTCGTCGCACCTGGTGTCGTGCGCGCACCAGTGCCTCCCCGGCCAGCCCGCTGCGGGCCTCCGGCGTCCGTTGGGGTATCTTGCGGCCATGGAGGAATCGGCGTGACCGGACGACGCGGCAGGAAGCGCGTGGACCGCGGCGAAGGGGCCGGGCAGGCAGTCGCGGCGCCGGACGCGTGGCTGCTCACCGACGATGACCTCTACCTGTTCAACGAAGGCAGCCACCTCCGCCTCTACGACCACCTCGGCGCGCACCCGATGACGGTGGGCGACACGGCCGGCACGCACTTCGCGGTCTGGGCGCCGAACGCCGAGCGCGTGTCGGTCATGGGCGACTTCAACGGCTGGTCGAAGGACGGCCCCGACCTGCGGCCGCGCGGGCGCTCCGGCATCTGGGAGGGCTTCGTGGCAGGCGTCGGCGCCGGCGCGGTGTACAAGTACCGCATCGCCTCGCGGCATCGCGGCTACCACGTCGAGAAGGCCGACCCGCTCGCGTTCCGGTCGGAGGCGCCGCCGCGCACCGGGTCGGTCGTCTGGGACCTGGCGTACCACTGGGGCGACAGCGGCTGGATGACGGGACGCGACGCACGCAACCGGCTCGACGCGCCGATCGCGATCTACGAGGTGCACCTGGGCTCCTGGCGGCGCAACATGGTGGAGGGCGGGCGGCCGCTGAGCTACCGCGAGCTGGCCGCCGAGCTGGCCGACTACGCCGCCGAGATGGGCTTCACGCACGTCGAGTTCCTGCCGGTGATGGAGCACCCGTTCTTCGGCTCGTGGGGCTACCAGACGACGGGGTACTACGCGCCGACGGCACGCTACGGGACACCGCAGGACCTGATGTACCTCGTCGACACGCTGCACCAGCGCGGTATCGGCGTCATCTTCGACTGGGTGCCCTCGCACTTCCCGACGGACGAGCATGGACTGGGCTACTTCGACGGGACGCACCTCTACGAGCACGCCGACGCGCGCCAGGGCTTTCACCCGGACTGGAAGAGCTTCATCTTCAATTACGGCCGACCCGAGGTCCGCAGCTTCCTCCTCAGCAACGCGCTCTTCTGGCTCGACCGGTATCACGCCGACGGGCTGCGCGTCGACGCCGTCGCGTCGATGCTGTACCTCGACTACTCGCGCAAACCGGGGGAATGGATCCCGAACAAGTACGGCGGGCGCGAGAACCTCGACGCGATCGCCTTTCTGCGGCGCCTCAACGAGGAGGTGTACCGCGCCCACCCGGACGTGCAGACCTACGCCGAAGAATCGACGGCGTGGCCGATGGTATCGCGGCCGACGTACGTCGGCGGGCTCGGCTTCGGCGCGAAATGGGATATGGGCTGGATGCACGACACGCTGCGCTACATGAGCCGTGAGCCGGTGCACCGGCGCTTTCATCACCAGGAGTTGACCTTCCGTATGCTCTACGCGTTCAACGAGAACTTCGTGCTGCCCCTCTCGCACGATGAGGCCGTGCACGGCAAGCGCTCGTTGCTCGCGAAGATGCCGGGCGACGAGTGGCAGAAGCACGCCAACCTGCGGCTGCTCTTCGGCTACCTGTACGGGCAGACCGGCAAGAAGCTGCTCTTCATGGGCGGCGAGCTGGCGCAGTGGCGCGAGTGGCAGCACGACGAGAGCCTGGAGTGGCATCTGCTGGACTTTGCCCTACATCATGGCGCGCAGGCGTGCGTACGCGACCTCAACCGTCTGTACGCGCGCGAGCGCGCGCTCCACGAGCTGGACTGCGAGCCGGCGGGCTTCGAGTGGGTCGATGCCAGCGACGCCGACAACAGCGTCATCACGTTCCTGCGCCGGTCGCGCGGCGGCGATGAGACCGTGCTCGTCGCCTGCAACTTCACGCCGGTGCCGCGGCACGGCTACCGTATCGGCGTGCCGCGGGGCGGCTTCTGGCGCGAGCTGCTGAACACCGACGCGGAGGCCTACGGCGGCAGCGGCCAGGGCAACTTCGGCGGCATTGAGGCGCAGACGGCGCCCGCGCACGGCCGGCCCTTCGCGATCAGCGTCACACTGCCGCCGCTCGCGACGATCTTTCTGAAGGCGCCCGGCGACCCGCAGGGCGCGATGTGATAGCATCGGCTCAGCCTGCGGGAGCCGGGACGGAGGGTCCGGCGTGGACTTTCGCTTCGACGCTGAACACGAGCGCTTTCGCCAGGAGGTCCGCGCCTTCGTCGCCGCGGAGCTGCCCGCGGCGTGGCGCTCCGCCGACGCCTACAACGACCGCGAAGACGCGCCGCCAGAGGCCGGCGAGGCCGCGCGTGCCTTCCAGCGCAAACTCGCCGGCCGCGGCTGGCTGACCCTCGCCTGGCCGAAGGAGCACGGCGGGCTGGGCGCCGGCCCCGTGCAGCAGCTCGTCTACAACGAGGAGATGTCGCGCCTGCGCGCGCCCGCCTTCGGCGGCACCGGGCCGGCCATGGTCGGGCCGACGCTCATGCTGCACGGCACGGAAGAGCAGCGGCGGCGCTTCCTCGCGCCCATCGCGCGCGCAGAGATGACCTGGTGCCAGGGGTTCAGCGAGCCCGGCGCCGGTTCCGACCTGGCATCGCTCCAGACGCGCGCGGTGGCCGACGGTGACGACTTCGTCTTGAACGGACAGAAAGTGTGGACCTCCGGCGCGCACCGTGCGGACTGGTGCATCGTCCTCGCACGCACGGACCCCGACGCGCCGAAGCACAGGGGCATCAGCTACTTCCTCATGGACATGAAGTCGCCGGGTATCACGATCAAGCCCCTGCCAAATATGCTGAACTCGGCGGCGTTCAACGAGATGTTCCTCGACAACGTGCGCATCCCGCGAGCGGACTTGGTCGGCGAGCTGCACCGTGGCTGGTATGTCGCGACCACGACGCTCGACTTCGAGCGCTCGGGCATCCAGCGCATCGTCTTCGCCGAGACGTTGCTCGACGACCTCATCGGCTGGGCGCGCGAACGGCACAGCGGCGCCGGGCGCCCGGCCGACCGCGCGCTCGTGCGCAACCGGCTGGCCGAGCTGCGGATCGAGTTCGCGGTCGGGCGCCTGCTGGCGTACCGCGTCGCCTGGATGCAGGGACAGGGGCTCGTGCCGAACGCCGAGGCCTCGGTCGCGAAGCTCTACTCGACCGAACTGCAGGCGCGCTTCGCGGCGGCGGCGATCAACCTGCCCGGCGAGGCGGGGGCGCTCTGGCGTGGCTCTCAGCGCGCGGCGCTGGCGGGGCGCTTCGCCAGCTACTACCTGGCGGCCGCTTCGTACACGATCGCCGCCGGCACGTCCGAGGTGCAGCGCAACATCATCGCCCAGCGCGGCCTGGGTCTGCCGCGCGGTTAGCTGCTACGTGGCAGGGTGTCCCGCCGGTGAGTGGAGCTGAACGCGCCTTCGCTACGACGATCCGCCGACAGCGGCGCGCGGCTGCCGGTACGCGCAGCCGGAGTGGTGTTACACATTTGCCACGGTTCGGGCCCTTCGGCCCATGATCGCGTGCCGTCTGCCGCGCTGATGCCCGCCGCGTTCGCGCTAGGATGGGAGCATGGGACGCAACCGCCTCCTCCTGATCGGGTTCGCGCTGATCAGCGCGGCACTGCTTGTCGGCATCGTCGCGTCGGCCGGGATGGCGTTTGGCCGCGGGCACATGGGCGGCATGATGGGCGGCGGCACGAACTCGTCGAGCGCGACGGTCACGACCGGGGGCACGGCGAACACCGTCGACATTCGGGACTTCGCGTTCTCACCGGGGAACCTGCAGGTGCCCGTCGGTGCGACCGTGACCTTCACGAACTACGACAGCGCTCCGCACACGGCCACCGCGAAGGACGGCAGTTGGGACACCGGTATCCTGAACCAGGGACAGTCGAAGACCATCACCTTCGAAAAGGCCGGCGACTACACCTACTACTGCAAGGTCCACCCGAACATGGTCGCGCGCCTGCGGGTCGGCTGATCGGCGCATCGTGCGCGCGCCGCGGCGGTTCCTGCCTGGAGTGTCCTCGCTCTCCTACTCCCGCGGAGTCGGCTTGCGCCCGCCGATGGTGATCCCCAGCGTGCCGAAGTCCTTCGCATCGGATTCGTGCGCCGAACCGGAGAACACGTCCACGCGTGCCCCCCAGGTGATCTCGCGGAATCCTGCCTGCTCCAACAAGGCCGTCCACTCTGCTTCCAGCAGAGCACCGGCTATTCAGCCGGACCAGAGGTCGATGTCGTCTTTCGCGTCCTGCGGCACCGGGGTCTGGACGATGATGTCGCCGATCTGAAACCGGCCGCCAGGTCGCAGCACGCGCGCGACTTCCCGCATCACGGCCGTCTTGTCCGGCGTCAGATTGATGACGCCGTTGCTGATCACGACGTCCGCGACGCCCGAGGCGACAGGCATGTCCTCCGCATAGCCGGTGCGCAGCTCGACGTTTTTGAGGCCGAGCGCCTCTGCGCCCAGCCGCGCCTTCTCGAGCATCGCCTCGGTCATGTCGAAGGCCAATACGCGCCCGGCGGGCCCCACCTGGCGCGCGGCGAGGAGTGTGTCGAACCCTGCGCCGCAGCCGATGTCCACCACCGTTTCGCCGGGCCGCAGCCGGCCGAGGCTGAGTGGGTTCCCCGTGCCGGCGAACGACTCGACCGTCGAGGGTGGCAGGGCGTCGACCTCAGTCGCATCGTAGCCAAGCATCAGGGCGAGTGGCCGGCCCGTGTGGAAGTGGAACCCGGCCCGCGGATCGAGGGCGACATCGCGGTACTTGTCGCTGATCTGCCGTCTCAGTGCGTCGCGGTCAACGCGTGCGGGCGCGACTTGCTCGGTCATCGTTGCACCTCCGGGAAGCGCCCGCTGTGCTCACCGGGCGCTGTACTGACGATGCCCAATGATCGCTCAATGATTGCGTCTCGTCAATCATCGATGGTGCGGGGGCTCTCGCCCGGGGGGACCGCCCGGGAGGCCACCGGGCTCCTGCCGCTTCCGCCCGCCGCAGCGGCGACCAGGCCGGGCGCCGCCCCGCGCGGTCGTGCACTGCACCGCGAAGGGCCCGGGAACGGGCGGGTTGCGCCTGCGCCGGCCCTGGGGTCGCGCCGGACGTCGCTCCCGGACAGGCCCGATCGTGCCCCAACACCCGGGCCCTGTCAACCGGCACGTGCGGGGTCGGGTGGTGTGCTCCGCCGGGTGCGACGACGCGCGGCGATTGACCGCGTGCTGCCGGTTGTTAGACTGCGCGCATGGCGGAGGAGAGCGGCAAGCAGGGCAAGGCCAACGAGCGCGACGTGCCGTTCGAGACATCGTCCGGGCGGCCGGTGAAGGGCGTCTACGGCCCCGCCGACCGCGCCGGCTCGGACTACCTGCGCGACCTCGGCTTCCCCGGCGCGTATCCCTACACGCGCGGCGTCCAGCCGACGATGTACCGTGGCCGGTTCTGGACGATGCGCCAGTACGCCGGCTTCTCGGACGCCGAGGAGTCGAACCGGCGCTACAAGTACCTGCTCGCGCAGGGCCAGACCGGGCTCTCGGTCGCCTTCGACTTGCCGACGCAGATC
>JAKAMA010000062.1 GCA_021813085.1 Chloroflexota bacterium
GCACCAGCGTCGCCGTGGAGGCGTACACCGTGACCATCAGCACAACGTCGAAGATCAGCGGCGGCACTTTGACCAGCGCGTGCAGCGACGGCGTCGTCGCGGTGTATGGCCCGCCGATCGCCGCGTACACGATCGAGAGCAGCCAGAGGATCCAGTGGAAGCCGACGTAGTCCGTCGTCGTCGTGCGGAAGATGTTCAGCACGCCGTGCTGATGGATCTGCTCCATCCAGTACTTCCACGCCGTCTCGTCGAAGTAGCCGTTCGGCAGCCAGGCGAAGAGCGGGAAGAGCGCGACGCGGAGGGCGACGGCAATCGCCACGAGCAGCAGGAACTGCCGGGGCAGGCGGCCAACATCCGTGTCGACACCGCGCGGCGTGCGGGACTGTGGCATGGCGCAGCGTCATTCTCGCCGTCCTCGCGCGCTCGCTCAAGCGCCGCCGCGCCGCGGTACCCGCAGGCTACCTGTGCCCGACATAACGAGCACGCGGGCGTCGCACACCCCGTGCATCCTCCAGATCCCTGCTGTTGCGGATCTCGCGTGCCGCTGCTACCATGCTGCCCGCGTGTCCGATGGGACCGCGTGCGACACATCGCAATCTGCAAGTGCTCTGAGAAGGAGAGACAAGCAGGGCCTGGCTGGCAGCGCCGCGACGAGCGGTCCTGCCGGGGGCCTTTTGCATTGTCAAAGCGATGGACTGCGGTAAACAGACCGGTTTCACGTAGCGTCCCGGGCCGTACGCCCGGGCATTCTCACCGTGCGCCCGCACGGACGTTGGAGGGGAAGAGAATGCACGTAACGATCGATGGGTTCGGCGGAAATCCCGCTGAGCTGGCCAACGAGGCCCTCGTCCGCGACCTGCTCGACCGCTACCCGGGCGAAATCGGGATGACGAAGATCTCCGAGCCGCACGTCTTCGAGTACCACGGCGAGAAGGCCGATGACTGGGGCGTCTCCGGCTTCGTCCTCATCGCCGAGAGCCACATTGCGATCCACACCTTCCCCGAACACGGCCAGGTCTGGGTCGACATCTTCTCCTGCAAGGGATTCGATGCGACCCCGGCGATCGACCGCATCGTCGACGCGTTCGGGCTGGAGAGCACGCGCGTGCACACGCTCGAACGAGGGCTCGAGTACCCGCACGACGTCGACGCCAGCATCCCGCTGAACCGTCGCGAACGCCGCGAGGTGACGCCCGTCGGCTGAGCGTCGGGCGAGACCTCGTCACGCGGCGGGACCGGTGGTTGCGGCCCGCACCAGGGTCCTCTTGTGCTCCTGCGGGCGCCGCCGGCCCCCGGAATCGCCGTATGTCGCTGCCTGCCCGCCCGCACTACAATGGATGCACGATGCCGCGGGGAGGGCCCGAATGCCCGTCATCACGGTCTCTGGCAATCTGCTGAGCGGCGCGCGCGAGGTCGCACGTGACCTGGCGCAAGCGCTCGGGCTGGACTACGTCGACCAGGAGATCCTCGTCGAGGCCGCGCGCCAGCTCGGCGTCAGCGTCGCCACGGTCGAGCGGCGCGACGAGCGCGCCCGCAGCTTCGCAGAACGCCTCGGCCTCCTGATGCGCACGCTCATGGAACGCTCGGCCGCGGCAACCGACCCCCTCTCCGGCGCCGGACTCGACGTCGTCCTTGCGCATACCTACGGCGAGGCCGCCGGGCTGCCCTCGGGAGAGGAGGGCGAGCTGACGGAGGAGCGCTACCTCGTCACCCTGACGTCCGTCATCAGGGGCGTGGCCGCCCGCGGCAACGTGGTCATCCTCGGCCGCGGCTCGCAGGTCATCCTGCGCGATGACCCCGGCGCGTTTCACGTCCTGGTGTATGCCCCGAAACAGCAGCGCATCGAAGCCCTCGCCCGCCGCGATGGGATGACGCCGGAGGACGCGAAGAAGCGCATCAAGGAGAGTGACCAGAACCGCGCGGCGTTTCACCAGCGCTTCTTCAAGGTCGATGCGGAGTCGCCCGCATTGTACGATCTCGTGCTCAACACCGCCCACATCCAGCCTCCGCTCGCCGTCGAGATGATCGCCATGGCTGTACGCGGTAGCGCGGCACGTTTACCCGCGGAGCACCACGATGTACCTCAGCCCTGAAGCGCAGCGCTTGCTCGACGACGTACGGCATGCGCAGGAGCGTCTGATCGCCCACGTGGGCGCCGATGAGGCGCACCGCCGCGCCTTTCGCGCCGTCTACGAGGCGCTCGAGTCCGCGGTCGGCGACCTCCCCGAAGGGCGCTTCGACGCCCCGCTGGACGGCGCCGGTGGCTGGTCACCTGCGCGTGTCCTCGTGCACCTCGCCGAGCACGACCAGCAGGTCGAAGAGGCGTCCCGCCGCGGCATCGAGCACATGATCGAACATGGCCTCGAGCACGCGCGGAGCCTCTGGCTCGCGCGCCTGCCGCGCGATGGCCGCGTGGGAGCAGGCTGATCATGCTCTCTGCGGCGGGCGTGATCGTCGCCTCCTACGTCGTCGGCTCCGTGCCGATCGCCTACCTCGTCGGGCGCGTGACGAAGGGCATCGATATCCGGGAGCACGGCAGCGGCAACGTCGGCGCGTCGAACGTCTGGCAGAGCGTGTCCCGCGCGATCGCCGTGCCGGTGGGCCTTGCCCAGGTGGCGCAGGGTGCGGCCGGCGTGTTCATCGCCCGTGCGGTGGGCGAGCCCGAGGGTGTGCAGGTCGCCGCGGGCCTCGCCGTCGTACTCGCCCACGACTGGAACCCGTGGCTGCGCTTCACGGGCGGACGCGGCATCGGTCCGGCGATCGGGTTCATGGGCGCGCTCTCCCTGCCCGCGCTCGTCGCGTTCATCGTGGTCGCGCTCGCTGGCATTGTGCTCAAGGCGATCCCGCAGTCGATCGCGCTCGCCCTCATCGGCACCCCTCTGGCGGCGCTCGTCGCGGCCGACAGAAGTTCCGTCGTCCTCGGTCTCGCGCTCCTTTCGGTCGCCGTGTTGTTGAAGCGGCTGCTGGCGAACGCGGCGCCAGACCCCGCGTACCCGCGGCCGCAGGTCTGGCTCACCCGGCTCGTCTACGACCGCGACGACCCCGATCGCGATGCCTGGGTACGCCGCAACCTCGAGCCATCGATGCGCCGGTAGCCGCCCGCGTCCGCTACACTACGGCGTCACGCCCGGGAGCCCGAACCGACCCGCATGCACCACCTGACCGCTGGGTCCGCACGCACGCATCGGGCTACCACGGCCCGCTGGCTGTGGCTCTGCGCACTGCTCGTCGCCGCGACCCTGCCTGCCGCCTGCGCCGGTTCGGGCGCGACGAAGACGCCGACTCCCGCGATCACCGCGGCCGTCGCGACGCCGACGCCCGCCGGTCCGACCGCGACGCCGACGCCCGACCCGGCCGTGCTGCTCAGGGACGGCGGCATCGCCATCATCCAGACGGCGTACCGGCGCCTGCTCGACGAGTACATCAACCCGCCCGACGGCCCCGCACTGCTGGGCGCGGCCTGGTCCGCTGCCGCGCAGAAGGCGCGCGCCCTCGGCGCCGTGGTACCGGCGGCTCCGCACCTCAGCGGCGACGGCGCCGCCGACCTGGCCGCGTTCAGCGCCGCCTACGTGCGCATGACGGCCTCCCTCGCCGATGCGAAGGACGTGCGCTTCGCCGCGATCAGCGCCATGGCGAGCAGCCTCCACGACTGCCATACCTTCTTCCTGAACCCCGTCGCCAGCGACACGGTCGTCAGCTCGCGCGAGGGCAAGGGCTCCGTCGGCATCGGCGTCGAGCTCGCCAGCGTACCGCCGCTCGTGACCGAGGTGATCCCCGGCAGCCCTGCCGCCCTTGCCGGCGTGCGTGTCGGCGACCGCATCGCCGCGATCGACGGCGCGGACGCTTCGGCGATGGGCCCGGCGGCCGCGTTCGACCTGATCAACGGCGCTGAAGGCACGACCGTCCGTCTCCAGTTGCGCCGCCCCGGCACGAGCGCCCCGATTGACGTCACCATGCAGCGCCGGCGGGTCGTGCCGCCGAACATCGAGTCGCGCGTCCTGCCGGGCGGGATCGGCTACGTCCGGGTGCGGGAATTCATCGATGGCGGCATCGCGGCGGGGCTCCGCGACGCGCTGGGAGCGTTCGACGCGCAGGGCGTCACGAAGTGGATCATCGACATCCGGGACAATCCTGGTGGCCGCCTCGACGTCGATGCGATCAGCCTCTTCGTGAAGGACGGCGTGATCGTCCGCGACCGCGGCCGCGACGGCAAGCCGCAGGACGTGCGCGCCGACGGCAAGGTGCTGCCCGCGCTGCGGCCGACGGTGCTGCTCGTCAATCACGGCACCGGCTCCGTCGCCGAAGTGTTCGCCGCCGCCCTCCAGGAGTACCACGCCGCCTACGTGATCGGTGCGACGACGAACGGGTGCGCCGGCTACACCGACCTGCGACCGCTCGGCGACGGCTCCTCGCTCGCCGTCACCACCAACGTCAACCAGGGTCCCGTCACGGGCAAGCCGCTGAACGGTGTGGGCGTCATCCCCGACGAGCCCGTCGCGCGCACCACGGCGGATATCGTCGCCGGCCGCGACCCCCAGCTCGCTGCCGCCGTCGCACACCTCGAAGGAGTCCGTGGGTGAGCGGTGTGCGGGTGCATGTGCCCTGAAGCGGATCGGTACGCGAGACTGCCCGCTGCTTGTTCATGAATATACTGGCCGTGAAACAAACGGCCGCGCCCCTCTTGACAACTGAAAAAAAAAGCGGATGATGGGCGCGCTGACGGAAAGGTATCGCCTGTCATGCTTCGTCCCCGCGTCTCGATCCTGATCTTCGGCGCCCTGCTCGCGGGCGCGTCGGTCGCCTGCGGCAACCCCGCGACGACGGCGCAGCAGACGCGGACGGCGCGGGCCGCCGCCGTCAGCGCGACGCCGGCCGTAGCCACGCCAGCGCCGCTGGCAACGCCGCCTTCGCCGCCGCAGGTCTCAGGGGTGACGCCGTCGGCGCCCGTGACCGTGGTACCGCTAGCCGCCGGAGTCGCCGGAGCGCGAACGGACTGCCCGGCTGGCTTCGCGACGTGGCGCGACACCCTGAGCACGGTGTCAGTCTGCGCCCCGTCCTGGCTCGATGGACGAACTGGCGTGGACAACTTCGGGGCGTCGTTGATCAACCTCGGGACGCCGCCCGGATCGCCCTCGCCTGACGTGTTCCTGTCGCTGCAAATTACGCCCAATGGAACCTTTCAGGATCCGACACAGGTGGTCAAGTTGTGTGCGGCTGGACTCGTGCCGGCGCAGACTTCAGGTGAGGAAGTGCACGTGGCGGTCGCAGGGTTGAGCGCGGTGGGTTGTCATGTGATCGGCGAACCTCAGGCCGCGGCGGGCCCGCTCGAGCTCATGAGTCTCACCGCCCCGATTCCGGCCACGAGCCCTGCACGTTACCTCAATGTTCTGATCACCTGGAGGACGCAGAGCACAGGGGCAAAGGCGCTGGTCGACCAGGTGCTTGCGACTGTGCGGCTCGGGCCATGAAGCGCCTCGCCGTCATGGCAGCTTGCCTGGCCGGCCTGCTCGTGCACGGTGCAAATCCGGCCACCGCGCTCAGCGCCTCGTTTCACTACAAGTGGCCGTACCGCTGGGACACCTCGGCTGTCACTACCACCTACCCCTATAGCGGTGTCCACGGCTGCCAACCGGGCGGGGAGTGCGTGGCGGCGTACGACCTCGTGATCGCAAACAATTTCGTCGCATCGTCCAGCGCAGGCACCGCGTTTGTATCGGGCGGATTCCTGCAGGGGGAGTGCCGCTCCAACGGGGGATACGGCAATTTCGTTGACATCGACGGTGTGCGGTACGCGCACCTCGACTCGTTCGCCCTGGCGAACGGGGCGAGCGTGCTGCAAGGAGATCAGGTCGGTGTCCAGGGGTCTACGGGCTACGTCATCCCATGCCCCGGGGGTGTGCATCTGCACTGGGAGTTTCGGTCCGGCACCGTACCCACAATCGACGGCGGGTCCGCGACGTCCTCTAACTCCGTGATCGGTGAGTACAGCACGGCGGGGGCGACACTGCGCGCGTACTACCAGGCGCACGGCGGCTGGAACGGCATCGGCTGGACGTACAAGCACTGCCCCGGCACCTGCACGCTCGACATGACCGCGAACCGGTCGTGGGGCCGCATGCAGGACTTCCAGCACGACCCGGACGGCTTCGGCGGCACGTTCGACACGCTCCACGTAGCGAACGCGAACCCGTCGCAGGCGTACCTGGTGGACTCCGTGTTCTGGCTGGGCGGTGGGCGGCCCGGACAACAACGGCGGCCTGCGCCCGCTCGCCATGGCCACGGGTGAGCGCGCGCCGTGTCCCGCGGGGTGGTCGCCCGCGTGCATCTCCTACCAGCCGTTCCAGCTCGGCTTCGTCTGGATGGATGCGCTCACCGGGCGGACGGCGGTGTTCTGCCCGGACGTGACCGGCGACGGAGTCGTCAGTATCTTTGACATCAGCAAGGTCGCCTCGGTCTATGGCCAGCCAGCGCCCCCGCCGCCTGCGCCCGTCGTGGACATCAATGGAGACGGTGTCATCAACATCTTTGACCTGGCCGGCGTGAGCGCAGGCTACGGCAGGGTCTGCCGCGTGTGAGACTTTGGGCCGGGCGCACCGTCCCACTCGCCGATCTCGCGTCGCGGCTCCGGCGCGGAGCGCGGGCGCTTCCCTAACGTCCCACCTCCGACCTCCGGCATCCACCCTCCAACCCGTGGATCGCCCCGCGCCGCACCGTATACTCGACCCATGCCCTTTGACCCGGCGTTCGCCACGATCTTCCCGCGCACGACGGCGGTCCGGGACGGCCGCCTGAGCATCGGCGGCTGCGATGCGCAGGAGCTGACGCGCCGGTTCGGCTCGCCGCTCTACGTGTTCGACGAGACCGAGGTGCGCGAGACCTGCCGCGAGTACATCGCCGCCTTCAGGTCACGCTACCCCGACACCGAGATCACGTATGCCTCGAAGGCCTATCTCAGCCGCTGGATGGCAGCCGTCGCGCGTGAGGAGGGCATCGGCCTCGATGTCGTCTCCGGCGGCGAGCTGGCTGTGGCGATGTCCGCCGGCTTCCCCGCCGCGCGCTGCCATTTCCACGGCAACAACAAGGGCGAGGACGAGCTGCGCGAGGCGCTCGACGCCGGCATCGGCCACGTCATCGTCGATAACTTCTACGAACTCGACCTGGTCGCCCGCCTGGCGCGCGCGATGGGCCGCGCACAGCCGATCATCCTGCGCCTGTCGCCTGGCGTCGATGCGCACACGCACGCCAAGACGACGACCGGCACCCTCGACACGAAGTTCGGCCTGCCGATCAGCACCGGCGCCGCCGGACAGGCCGTCGTCGAGGCCATGCGGCTCGATGGCGTCTCGCTCGTCGGACTGCACTGCCACCTGGGCTCGCCGCTCTTCTCGCTGGCGCCATACGACGAGGCCAACGCCGTCATGCTCGCGTTCGCCGCGGAGATGCGCGCGAAGCATGGCTTCGAGCTGCGCGTCTACAGCCCCGGCGGCGGCTTCGCCGCCCAGTACGTGCGCGAGAAGCCGGCGCCGCCGGTCGAGGCCTACGCCGACGCGATCGTCTCCTCGTTCCTGCGCCACTGCGACGCGCACCGCCTGCCGCGCCCGCGCCTCTTCGTCGAGCCAGGCCGCTCGCTCGTCGCGCGCGCCGGCGTCGCGCTCTACACCGTCGGCGCGCGTAAGGAGGTCGAGGGCCTGCGCACCTGGGTCTCGGTGGACGGCGGCATGGCGGACAACATCCGCCCCGCCATCTACGACGCGAAGTACGAGGCCGTCGTCGTCAACCGCGCCGACGACGAGCCGTCCGAGACCGTCACCATCGCCGGCAAGTACTGCGAGTCCGGCGACCTGCTCGTCCGCGACGCGCGCCTTCCGCGTACCGCGCCCGGCGACGTCCTCGCCATGCCGGCGTCCGGTGCCTACAATCTGACGATGGCGAGCAACTACAACATGGCGCCGAGGCCGGCCGTCGTCGCGGTCCGCGACGGCACGGCGCGCCTCATCCGCCGCCGCGAGACCTACGCCGACCTGCTGGCGACCGACGTCTATGGGGAGTAGCGCCGCGTCTCTGCCACGAGCCGTCTGTCGTCTGTTGTCTGTTGTCTGTTGTCTGCCAGGGATCCCACCTACGCGCAGCAGGTAAAGGTCGCGCATGCCCGAACACACACGTCCGCTCCACATCCTGGTCACCTTCGCGCTCGAGCCCGCGCTCGTCGAGCGGATCCGTGCGGTCGACCCCGAACGCATTGAGGTCGATGTGCTGGGGCGCGACCAGCGCCAGCTCCTACGCGGCTTCCGCTACCCCAGCGAGCGCGAGCGCGCCGCCGTCGCCGAGGGCCTGCACGGCGCCTTCTCGCGCGCCGACGTCGTCTTTGGCTTCTGGGGCGCGGAGCTGCACGAGGCGTTCACCGGCCTCGGCTCGATCGCCGAGGTCGCGCCACGGCTGAAGTGGGTCCAGCTCACCAGCGCCGGCGCGGACCGCCTGCTCAACAGCGGCATGATCGAAGGCGGCATCGTCGTCACCACGGTCAGCGGCCTGCACGCGACGCCGATCGGCGAGTACGTGCTCTGCGTGATGCTGATGTTCGCGAAGGGCGCGCCGGGCTTCCTGCGCGCGCAGGGCCGCCACGAGTGGCTGCGCTACATGCCGGGCGAGCTGCGCGGCGCCACGGTGGGTGTCGTCGGCATGGGACACATCGGCGAGGAGGTCGCGCGCCTGTCGAAGGCATTCGGCTGCCGCGTCGTCGCGACGCGGCGCTCCGTCACGCGGCCGGCCAGCGACGCCACGGCCGACGAGCTGTTGCCGCCCTCCGCCCTCCACCACCTCCTCGCCCAGAGCGATTACGTCGTGCTCGCCGTGCCGCTCACCGCGGAGACGCGGGGTCTCATCGGTGAAGCCGAACTGCGCGCGATGAAGCCGACCGCGGTGCTGGTCAACATCGCGCGAGGCCCCGTCGTCGATGAGTCGGCGCTGATCGCGGCCCTGCGGGAGGGGCGCATCGCCGGCGCGGCGCTCGATGTCTTCGAGCGGGAGCCGCTGCCCGCGGACAGCCCGCTCTGGGATATGGACAATGTGGTCGTCTCGCCGCACATTTCCGGTGGCACCGAGATCTACAACGAGCGCGCGGTGGGCATCTTCGCCGACAACCTCCGCCGCTACCTGCGCGGCGAGCCCCTTCGCAACGTCGTCGATCCCGCCCGGGGGTACTGATCCGTCGATGCACCCGACCCGCCTCCAACATCGCACCACTGACGACTGTGGCTAGAAACGGACCATCGACCATCGACCGCCGACCACTTGACCTCTCGATCGAGTCCGCGTCCGACGACGCCGGCGTCGCCCTTTCGGTCGATGGGGCCGTTTACGAGAGCACAACGTGGTCCGCGCACCAGACCCACTCCGTCACGCTGCTGCCGAACATCGATGCGCTACTGACGGCGACCGGCCGCACGAAAGGCGACATCGGCGCGGTGTTCGTCGACGTCGGTCCCGGCGGCTATGCCGGACTGCGCGTCGGCGTCAGCGTCGCGAAGGCGCTCGCCCACGCCCTCGCCGTGCCCCTCGCCGGCGTCGGCCGCCTCGAGCTCGACGCGTGGCTCGTCGCCGGCGAAGCCGCCGGCCGCCGCGTCGTCGCCGTGCACCGCGCCGGTCGGGGCGACCTCGCCTG
>JAKAMA010000063.1 GCA_021813085.1 Chloroflexota bacterium
CGAGCATCCCCTCGCCGCGCACGTGCTCCATGAAGCGCAGCTCGCCGCCGGGGCGCAGCACGCGGCGCAGCTCGGCGAGGGACCGCGGCACGTCGGACACGGTGCAGAGGACGAGCGTGACGACGGCGGCGTCGAAGGAGTGGTCCGGGAAGGGCAGGGTTTCCGCCGGTGCGCGGCGGACGTCGATGTTGGTTGCGCCGAGCGTCGCCAGCTTCGCCTGCGCGCGCTTGAGCATGTGGCGGTCGGGCTCGATGGCGACGACGCGCGCCTCGGGCGGGTAGTGCTCGAAGTTGGCGCCGGTCCCAGCGCCCAGCTCGATGACGTCGCCGGAGAGGCCTTCGAGCAGCCGCCGGCGGGTCGCGGCCATCTTGCCGCGCTCGGTGAAGCGCGATTCCAGTGCGTAGAACGCGGCGAACCAGCGGTGGTCCTTGCTTTCTTCATCCATCGCATGCCTCGTTTCTCGTGCGCGTGCCCCCGCCGTCGCGAGAGCCGCAGGGGTAGTGTGTGCCGGGAGCCGGCGCCGGGGCAAGCGGCCGGCAGCCGCGCCACTGGGCCTTGCCGCGCTTCTATCGGGGGACGAGCTTCCGCCTGGACATTCAGTAACACCAATCTATGCCGATATCTCCAGCAGGTGGAGCGATGATGCGTTGGCAGATGCACAGGCTCCCGCGCGGCCGTGCGGCGGCACCGGTCGAGCGCGGTCAGGCGCTGGTCGAGTTCGCGCTGACGGCGCCGATCCTGCTGCTGCTCGTCCTCGGCGCGGTCGACTACGGCCGCGTCTACTACCGGGCGGTACAGGTCAGCCAGGCCGCCCGCAATGGCGCCGCGTACGCCTCGATGAACCCGCCGAACTCGAATCAACAGAACGGCAATTATCAGCAGCAGATGAACGACGCGGCGTTCGCCGGGTCGGACCTCGCCGCGTCCGGCGCCACCGTGACGGTGGTGCAAGCCGCCGACCAATCGGGCGGCGAGGACGTGCGGGTCGACGTGCAGCAGCAGTACAGCACATTCGTCCGCTGGCCCCTGCTGCCGACCACGTTCCAGCTCCACACCAGCGCGGAATCGAAGGTGCTCCAGTGAGCCGGCGGCGGGAGGCAGGCCAGAGTCTCGTTGAGTTCGCGCTGATCGCGCCGCTGCTGATGCTGCTCGTGCTTGCGACGATCGACGGTGCGCGGGCGGTGTTCGCCTACAACACGATCGCCAACGCCGCGCGCGAGGGTGCGCGCTACGGGATCGTGCATGGCGCCACGTCGTCGACCCCGGTCGGGCCGGGCGTCAACGAAACGGAGCTCGTGACGCACGTCGAGCAGTTCACGCGGAGCTTCCAGGCGCCGGACATCGCCGTGACGCCAACGTGGCCTCAGGGGTCGAACAGCGATGGCAGCCCGGTCGCCGTGCAGGTGACGTACCAGTACCGGCCGCTCTTCGGGGGTCTGATCGGGATCGGCCCGATGACGCTCCGCGCATCTTCAACGATGGTGATTGTGCATTGAACCTTTGCTCCCGCCTCCACAACCGTCAATCCGGTCAGGTCCTTGTGCTCGCGGCGCTCCTCGTGCCGGTGATTCTGGGTCTGCTCGCGCTCGCCGTCGATGCGGGTCAGGCGTACACGCAGCGCTCCGCCAGCCAGACGGCCGCGGACTTCGCGGCGCTGGCGGCGGCGAAGAGCTATGCCACGAGTGCCAACCGCACGCAGGCGATCAGCGCGGCCACCGAATACGCCGGGCGCAACGGCTTTGTCGACGGGGTCAACCGGGCCAGCGTCAGCGTCTACAACCCGCCGCAGAGCGGGCCGCACGCCGGAGACCCCGGGTTCTTCGAGGTGGTCCTGTCGCGGCCGGCGCCCCGGTTCTTCTCCGGGGTGCTGCACATCGGCTCGCCGACCGTCGGCGCGCGCGCGGTGGCGGGGCAGAGCGGCGGTGGCGGGGCGGTGCCCTGGGCCGTGCACACGAGCTTCGACTGGGGAGCCCAGATCGAGCTCGAGTTCGACTTTCTGAAGGCCGGGCTCGGTGCGGGCAACACCATGCCGGCCCGCATCGACAAGCCGGGCATCGGCAACTGCAACCAGGCGACGGACGACGCGACCGGCAACCAGTACTGCCCGGGCGTCTACTTCGGGACGCACCGGGCGCTGTGCGCCGTGACGGCGCCGGGCTGCACGGACTACACGATCTCGTCGGAGCCGGGGCAGGGACAAGGGGAGTTCTTCCCCAAGACGGTCGACGCCGTCAACCGGCGCTTCCAGAACACGGATCTCGCCTGCGACACGTGGCCGGAGGTGCAGACGAACCTGGTGCTCAACGCCGCCTGCAACCCGTTCGGGCCCAACGGCAATGTGAACAGCCGCCGCGTCGTCCTCCTGATCATGGTGCAGGACATCTGCGACAACACGCAGCCGCCCTGCAACATGACGATCACGCAGTTCGCGCCGTTCTTCATCGACCATATCGACGACGGCAAGCCCTGCACGCCGCAGCTCTGCCTGCTCGAGGTCGATGGCTACTTCCTCAAGTGGCCACCCGGATTCAACGACTACAGCATCGCGGGGACGATCGCGCTGGTGCAGTAGCGCACGCGGGCGGCGCCCGCGGCGGGTGTGCAGGCTTGCCGTCATCGCCTCGCAGCGCGATAATCATGTCCCCGGCAGGTGCAAGGAGGCCGCAGGTGGCCGAGCCAGAGATCCACGCCCCCGGCGCGGCAGCGCGCGTCGCCGCGCCGCGCAAGCTCGTCCCGGAAGATCGCGAAGCCGCCGCACAGGCGCTCTTCCGCGCGTTCTGGGACGACCCGCTGATCGGCTATTACTTCCCCGGGGAGGGGCTGCGGCGCAGCCTGCTGCCGCTCCTCATGCGCGGGGCCATCAAGCTTGCGGCGCCCTACGGCGAGAGCTTCACGGCCGGGCCCGCCCCCGTCGGCGGCGCGCTCTGGCTGCCGCCCGGCCGGAGCAAGGTCCCGCTGCCCTCGGTCCTCCGCATCATGCTGCCCGATGTCTGGCGCTGGCGCCCCCGTGCGCTGCGGCGGTTCCTGGCGGTGATGGACGAGCTCGACAAGAAGCATCCGAAGCAGGACCACTGGTACTTGATGCTGCTGGGGATCGACCCGCCGCGGCAGGGCCAGGGGCTCGGCGGATTGCTGATGTCCGACGCGCTCGGCCGGGCGGACCGGGACGGCCTCGGTGCGTACCTGGAGACCCACAAGGCTCGCAACGTGCCGTTCTATGAGAAGCACGGCTTCGCGGTGGTCGAGCACTTCCGCTGCGACGGCGGCCGCGGCCCGGAGTCGTGGACGATGCACCGCACGCCGCGGGCGCGGGTGTAGGCACCTGTAACGTTTCGGCGGGCCGGACGTTACAGGGATCGGCGGCACGAATCGCCGCCGGCCGCCGCCGTCGTCAAGCTTCAGAAGGGGGCGCCGGCACGGTCACAGATCCGGCCGGATGCGCCGATGCTGACACTGGTGAAACTGATGAACCTGAAGCCGCCAGCCGCTATCACCGACATCGAGGACGTCGCCACGGTGCGCTGGCTCGCGCGGGCGCTGGCAACGGCCCGGGCGGAGGCGCACCGCCCCGTGTCCGAGGACGCGCTGGCGCGCATGCGCGCGCAGGTGTTCGCGGACACGCAGCGCCCCAGGGTCGAGCGCCAGCGTATCGCTGCCTGAGCTGCTGCTTCTGCCTCGCGGGGGCTGAAGGCCCACGCTCCGCCGGCGTCTGCCGCTCCGGGGTCGCTTCGACCTGACCCCCGTCCCCTGGCCGCGTAGGCAATGGGCGTCCCGGCCGGCAGGATGGAGCCGTCACGGGCCAAGGCGGACTCGTCGGCGGGGATCGCCCGCATTCGAGCCTCGCCGCCTTGGTCCCGCCGTTGGACACCCGTTGGAGCAGCCTGAGGGCACGTGCCGGCCGCACCTGCCGATTGGGCGCGGCCAATGTGCTGTTCGGACCCTCATCCCGGCGGCAACGGGTGCCGTACATCCACGTGATGCGTGACGATCGTCTCTGACTACGGCTGGGTGGTGTTGCGACAATTCCATCGAGAGACCGGACAGGAGATCCGGAAGGCAGTGAAAGGAGCAGGCCATGGAACGGCTCACCGCACTGGCGCTGGGCATCATCGCGTGGGTCGCCGTGGGCGTCCTCGCGGTGCTCATCGTCTTCAACCTCGGCGACAAGAACCAGGTGCTCATGTTCCTCCCGATCGCAGCCGCTGTCGTCGCGGCCTGGGGCATCGGCGAGGTCGTGACCGAGCGCGTCTTCAACGCGCCCGACGAGGGGGTGTGAGATGGCAGTCTTCGAGCGAGCGTTCCAAAAGCGGGAACTGCACGACCCGGGCATCGTCCGGATGGTCTTCAGCAACACCTATCTGGCGCCGTTGTGGGCGCTGGTGCGGCTCTACCTGGGGTACCAGTGGCTGATCGCCGGCTCACACAAGGTGTGGGGCGACACGCGCTGGATCGCCCTCCCGGGGCCGGACGGCCTCGCCCTCAAGGGGTTCTGGGAGCGCGCCGTGGCGGTGCCGGCGAAGGGACACCCCGCGATCTCCTACGACTGGTACCGGAGCTTCCTGACCTTCATGCTCGACAACGGCTGGTACCACTGGTTCGCCTGGGTGATCGCTCTGGGCGAGGTCGCGGTCGGCATCATGCTGATCGTCGGCGTCTTCACGGGGTTCGCGGCGCTGGCGGGCGCGACGATGAACTTCAACTTCATGCTGGCCGGTTCGGCGAGCATCAATCCCGTCCTGTTCATCATCGCGATCCTGGTGATGTTCAGTTGGAAGGTGTCCGGCTGGGTCGGACTCGACCGCTGGCTGCTGCCGGCGCTGGGCACGCCGTGGGAGCCGGGCAGCGCACTGCACGGCCTGCGCACCAAGCGCGGCCCGGAGGGGCGCGGAGGCGTCACTTCTTCCTACACCCCGCCCGCCTGACGGCGACCCGCACGCCGGATGTGGCAGAAGGCCGCGGAGTGATCCGCGGCCTTCCTGTCGATCCCGCACCGGCCGGGGGTGCGGTGGTGCCCGGCATGCCATCGGCCGAGCGCGTCGCGCGCCTCTGGCGCACGCTCATGCAGGCGCGCTGGCCGGCGGCACATCGAACAGCGACAGGTACGCCTCCTCTTCCTGGGCAAAGTGCAGGCGGAGGATGGCGTACAGCCCGTACAGCACCCGGCGCAGTTCGGGCAGGTCGTCGGCGCCCGGCCCCTCCGGCGGCAGGTCCTCGAGCAGCCGCCCGAGGACGCGCACCAGGTGCGCGATCTCGACGTGCCCGCGGACCATCGTGCCGGTGGGGTCGTCGCCGCCCAGCGTCTTCGCGATCAATGGATAGAAGCTCCGCTCCTCCTCCGCCTCGTGCGGCAGCAGGTCCTCCACGAGGAAGCGGTAGATGTCGCGCACGTCCGCGAGCGCGGCCTGCGGCGCCGCCGGGTCGAGCCGGTCGGCGACGGCACGCACGCGGTTGACGACCGGCAGCAGCTCCCCGTGTTCGGAGCGGAATCGCTGGCTGAGCGCTGCCTCCGGCCCGCGCGCCGGCGCGGCGGCGCCGTAGCCGCCGAGCGCCCGCAGCGCGTTGAGGATCACCGCGACGTCGATCGCTTCCTGGATCAGCGCGCCAGCGGCCGGCGGCACCCAGCCAAACGCCGCCAGCACCATCACCGCCAACGACAGGCCGATGCCGGCCACCACGCTCTGCAGGGCGATGCCGCGCGCGCGACGCGCGAGGCGCAGCGCCTCCGCGAGGCGGTCCAGCCGGTCGACCACGAGCACGACGTCCGCGGCCTCCGACGACGCCGTCGAACCACGGGCGCCCATCGCCACGCCGACGTCCGCCGCCGCCAGCGCCGGGGCGTCGTTGACCCCGTCGCCGACCATGATCGTGCTCCCCCACGCGCGCTCGCCGCGCACGGCCTCGACCTTGTCGGCCGGGCTGCGCTCCGCCAGCACCGCGTCGACGCCGACGGCGGCGCCGACCGTCTCGGCGACGTCCACGTGGTCGCCCGTCACCATCACCACGCGGCGGATGCCGGCCGCGCGCAGGGCGCGGATCGTGCGCGCTGTGTCGGGCCGCACCGGGTCTTCGAGGATCAGCGCGCCGGCGAGGGTGCCATCGACCGCGACGAAGACGTTGATCGCGCCCTCGAACGCGGTGCGCCGGCGCAGCTTGCGCGCCCACTCCGGGAGCTCGCCGTCGCCCGCGGCCCAGTCCGCCCTGCCGACCGCGACGGCATGGCCATCGACGCGCCCGCGGACGCCGCGGCCGCTCTCCTCCGTGACGCCGGCGGGCATGACCAGCGGCCGGCCCCGCTCGCGCGCCGCCTGGACGATGGCGGCGGCGAGTACGTGCGTGGACACCTGGTCGAGGGAGGCCGCCAGGCGGACGATCTCATCGGGGCCATACGGCCCGTCCGGGCCGGGTCCGCCCGGCGCCAGCACCTCGGTGACGAAGGGCCGGCCCATGGTGAGCGTGCCGGTCTTGTCGAAGAGCAGCACGCGCGAGCGGCTGAGCGCCTCGAGTACGGCGCCGCCCTTCATGACGATGCCGCGCTGCGCGGCGCGCGAGATGCCCGCGATGATGGCGATCGGCGCGGCGAGGATCAGCGGACATGGTGTCGCGACGACCAGCACGGCGAGCGCGCGCACGGGGTCGCCCGAAGCCAGCCACGCCGCCCCGGCGATCGCCAGCGTCAGCGGCAGGAAGACCAGCGCGTAGCGGTCCGCCAGCCGCACGAACGGCGCCTTCGACGTCTGGGCCTCGCGCACGAGCCGGATGATGCCGGCGTACGTGCTCCCGGCGGCCGTCGTGGTCGCGAACATGGCGAAGGGCCCGCCCGCGTTGACGGCGCCACTGCGTACGCGCTCGCCGCTCGTGCGTTCGGCGAGCCGCGTTTCCCCGGTGAGCACCGATTCGTCGAGCACCGCGTGCTCGTCGCTGAGCACGCCGTCGACGGGCACGACCTCGCCCGCCTTCACGAGCAGGCGGTCGCGCGGGCGCACGTCCTCGAGCGGTGGCGAGGTGAGGCCGGTGCCTTCGTACCGGTGCACGACGCGCGGCGCGCGATCGAGGAGGGCGCTGAGCTCCCGGCGCGCGCGGGCCGACGCGTAGTGCTCCAGCGCGGTGCCGCTGGCGAACATCACCGCGATGACCGCGCCGGCCAGGTACTCGCCGAGCGCCAGCGCACCCGCGAGCGCCAGCAGCGCGATGATGTCGACGCCGGTCTCGCCCCGCGCCAGGGCGCGCGCGATGGCGACCGTGAGCGGCACCAGGGCGACGACGATCGCGGCGACCCAGGCAGCCGCTGCCAGCGTCGCCGCGCCGGCGAGCCATGCGCCGCCGCCCGCGGCCAATCCCGCCAGCGTGAGCGCGAGGACGATGCGCTCCCAGGGGACGCCGAGGCGCGGCGATGACGGCCGTGGAGCCGGTGCGCGGTCGGCGGCGGGAGGCTCGTCCGCGATGCGCGGGTGCGTCACCAGTCGGATGCTCCTCCCCGGGATGGGCCCCAGCAGTCTCGTGCCGATCCAACCTGATTCGGCCAGCTTGCACTCACCGCACCCGGCGAGGATGGACACGTGGGTCCGCCCCTACGCGCCATTAAGCACGGACGTCTCACGGGAGGACGGGACCAATGCGCTACGGCATCCTGCTCCGCGCCTCCGCCGGGCGCACGAAGCGCGTGTCGATGATCTGCTCCGCCTCGCGCACGATATCGCGCAGGATCTCGCCCGCGGGCTTCACCGCGTGGACCAGGCCGGCGCTCTGGCCGGCGGGCATGAACGTCCGCTCCCCGTCGAAGTGCGGGGTCACACCCATGTAGTCCATCACGCCCTCGCGCGCCGAGAGCGCGGCCTGTGCCGGGAAGGGCTGGAGCTTGTCGAGTTTCTTCTCCCACTCGTCGGTGCGCGCGTTGCGGATGGCGCGCGCCGGCTTGCCGGTGTAGCAGCGTGTGCGGACGGTGTCGTCTTCGTGCGCACGGACGATCGCCTCGCGGTAGCCGCCGGCGGCCTGCGCCTCGGGCGAGGCGATGAAGCGCGTGCCGATGACGGCGCCCTGGGCGCCGAGCGCGAGCGCCGCCACGAGGCCGCGCCCGTCGGCGATGCCGCCGGCGGCCAGCACGGGGATCTTCACCGCGTCGACGATCTGGGGCACGAGGGCGAGCGTGCCGATCTCGCCGGTGTGGCCGCCGGCCTCGGTGCCCTGTGCCACGACCACATCCGCGCCGGCTGCCTCGGACTTCTGCGCGTGGCGGACGCGGCCGCACATCACGACGACCTTCATGCGGCGCGCGTGCATCTCGTCGATAAACGCGGCCGGCACGGCGAGGCCGGCGACGAAGATGCGGACGTCCTGCTCGAACACGACCTGCATCTGCGGGCGGATCATGTCCGGGATCGGCGCAAGCAAGTCGACCGCGAACGGCTTGTCGGTCAGCTCGCGCGTGCGGCGGATTTCGGCGCGCAGTCCCTCCGCGTCGAGCGTCGCCGCGCCGATGATGCCGAGCCCGCCGGCGTTGGAGACCGCGGCGACCAGGCTCGAGAGCGAGACGCCGCCCATCCCGGCGAGCACGACCGGGTATTCGATGCCGAGCATGTCGCAGATCGGCGTGCGCAGGGATGTCGTCATGTGGGCAGACCTCCGGTGTACGTGATCGGGAGCGGTTCCCCCTCGTCCCTGCTGCGATGCCTATCCGTCGGCGTAGACGCCCGGCTCGAACTCGAACGCCAGCACTGTGGCGTAGTCGTCGATGACGCGCTCCGGCACCGAGACCGTGACCTCGCCAAGCGGATCCGGGTGCAGCGACTCTATGATGCCGGTACGGACGCTGAACGCAAGGGGATCTCCGGTCGAGAGCGCGCGGACGGCCCGCAGCTTCCGCACGCGGACGCCGCGCACCGTCACGGTGTCGTAGGGGCGGAGCAGCAGGTGGACGTAGACGGTGTCGCCGCGCCGCGTCGACGGGCCGTAGCACTGCCACGGCTCCAGCCCCGGCCGGGTGCCGATGATGCTCCCGGCGTGGCGCGCCATCCACGGTCTGAGCGCGGCCAGCCGCTCCGCCAGCTCGGGCGGCAGGCGCCCGTCGCCCATCGGGCCGACGTTCAGCAGCAGGTTGCCGCCGCGTCCCGCGACCTCGCACAGGGTGTGGATGAGCTGGCGCGGCGACTTCCAGCGCGTGTCCGCGGGGTTGTAGGCCCAGCTCTCGTTGACGGTCATGCACGTCTCCCAGCGGCCGGGTGGAGGCTGGGCGGGGACGAACTGCTCCGGCGTCGCATAGTCACCCTGTCCGGGCAGGCGGTCGTTGATCAGGATGCCGGGTTGCAGGTCGCGGATCATCGCCGCCAGCTCGGCGGCGCGCCACTGCTGTGCGGTGCGCTCCCACCCCCCGTCGAACCAGATGAGGTCGATCGGGCCGTAGTCTGTGAGCAGCTCGCGTACCTGCGCGAACATGAAGGCGAGGAAGCGCTCCCAGCCGGCCGGGTCGGGCTGCCGCCAGCGGAAGAATGTGTA
>JAKAMA010000064.1 GCA_021813085.1 Chloroflexota bacterium
GGTAGCAGGACAGGAACGCATCCGCCAGCAGGCGATGGCCCCGCCGTTCGAGGTCCATCGTGAGGAAGGCCACGTCGGACGCCACGTCGCCGCAGCGGAGACGCTCGCTGAACTCGAGGCAGTCCATCACGCACGGCGTGTTGCCGCCGTCGAAGACGACGGAGTCCGCGCGCAGGTCGCCGTGGACGTCGCGCACACGGCCCGCGTCGGCGCGCAGCTCGATCAGCGCACCCTGCTCGCGCAGGAAGCGCGCAACATACGACGTGAGTGCATCGAGCGCTTCCGCCGCGATCGTGCGCCCGATGTACGGCCGCGCCTGCGCGAAGTTCTCGTCCCAATTCCGGCGCACGGCCGGCACGCGCCCGAACGCCGCGATGCGGGCGTCTGTCGCGGCCTCCCGGTGGAAGTCGGCGATCGTCCGCGCGAGCGAGCGCAGATGCGCGTCCGTAACGAGGCCGCGTTCGAGCATCTCCGGCATCATGTTGCGGCGCGGCACCCGGCGCATCTTCACGGCGTAGTCGACGGCTGCGCCGTCGCCGTCCATCCGGTATGCGCTGCCGTGCTGCGTGACCGGCACGACGCCGAGGTACACGCGCGGGCACAGCCGGCGGTTCAGGCGCACCTCCTCTTCGCACATGCGGCGGCGCTCCGCGAGCGACGTGTAGTCGAGGAAGCCGAGCGCGACCGGCTTCTTGAGCTTGTAGGCGAAGCGCCCGGCGAGGAGGACCCAGGAGATGTGCGTCTGGATCAGCCGCACGGGCCCGCTTCGGTGCGGGTACGCCTCGGCGGCGAGCAGCGCCTTGACGTGCGGCGGGAGCGCGGCGGGCGTGTCCATGCGTGACCCCCCGTGTATGGTACCCCGCGCTATGATGCGCTGAGCCGCGCGCCGTGATCTCGGCGCCGGCCGTCGCGTGCGGGATGGCGGGGAGGTGTGCGTGCTGGCGTGGACGTCCGGGCGACGGTGGCGGGCTCCAGCCCGTGTGCTGGCCGTGCCGGCCCTGCTCGCCGCCGCGGCCGCCTGTGGCGGGCCTGCGCGGTCGGCTGCGCTGCCCCCCGACACACCAAGCGCGACGTGGACGGCGACCGCCACGGCGACGCCCCTGCCACGCACCGCCACCGCGACGCCCCTCCCGCCGCCACCGACGCCGACTCCGTTCCCCTTGCCGCCGCCGATGAAGCCGCTCGCCGGCCGTCCCGGCTGGTCCCCGGAACTGCTCGATACGGCCCTCCGGCGCGGCGATACGACCCGCCCGGTCGTCTATCTGACGTTCGATGACGGCTGGGGCTACCCCGATCAGGTGTTGCGGATCCTCCGCCAACGGTGGGTGCCCGCGACCGCATGTCTCGCCGGACAGTTCATGCGTACGCACGCGGCCTTCGTGCGCGCGTGGCTCGCCGCGGGCGAAACGCTCTGCAATCACACCTATGACCACCCCCACCTGCTGAGCGTCGCCGGCACCAGCCCGCTCGGCCAGCGCACCGTGACCATGGACCAGATTCTGAGGACCCAGGCGCTGCTTGGCCGCATCGCGCCGGGCGCGGTGATGACGCCGTTCTTTCGCCCGCCGTACGGCGAGCAAAATGATGCGGTCCGCAACGGCGCCGCCTGGCTCGGGTACCGCACCATCCTCTGGTCGCTCGAAGACGCCGACTACCGGCCCGGCCTCGACCCGGCCGGCGTGCGCAACGCCATCGTCGGCAACGCTCACGACGGCGACATCATCCTGCTGCACTTCGAGCGGTGGTCGACGGTCGAGGCGCTGCCATCCATCATCGACGGCCTGCGCGGGCGGGGCTTCACGATCCTGGGCTTGCAGTCCCTGCCGTCTGGCCGCTGAGCGGCTCCTCCGGGCGCGTGGCCGGCAGCGTCAGGACGACCGAGGTGCCGCGGCCGGCGGCGGAATCGATGTGGAAGTCGGCGCCGGCGAGCTTCGCCCGCAACTTCATGTTGCGGAGCCCGCGGTGCTGTTCCGGGAACTCCTGCCGGTCGAGCCCGACCCCGTCGTCCGCGATCTCGAGTCGTATCACGCTGTCGTCCGCAAGGAGCCGCACCTGCACCGAGCGCGCCCGTGCGTGCTTGTGGACGTTGTTGAGCGCCTCCCGTGCGATGTGCAGCATCGCCAGCGCCTGCTCGTCGTCGATGCTCGGCGCCTCCTGCGGCAGCGTGACGGTGATGTTCGGCCCGGCGCGCTCGTCGAACTCCCGGGCGAGCGCGTCCAGCGACGAGCGCAGGTCGCCGCTGAAGTGCGCCGGCCGCAGCTCGTAGATGTAGCGCCGGATGTCCTCCACCACGTCGCCGAGCTGGCGGATCGATGCGTCCACCCGTTCGCGCGCCTCCACAGGCCCCTCCGCCAGGTCGTCCACCGCCAGCTCGAGCCCCAGCCCGACGGCGTACAGCGACTGGATGATGCCGTCGTGCAGATCCATGGCGATGCGGTCGCGGTCGCGTCGCAGCTCCATCTCCGCCCGCAGACGGTTGCGCTCTTCCTCTACACGCCTGCGCTCCGTCACGTCGCGCACCACCTTCGCGTAGCCGCGCAGCGAGCCGTCCGCGTCGTAGAGGGCGCTGGTCACGACGTTTGCCAGGTGCCGCGACCCGTCCTTGCGCACGCGCCAACCCTCCGACTCGAGGCGGCCATGCTTTCTCGCCTGCCGCAGCTCTTCCTCCGGCTCCTGAGCGGCGATGGACTCCGCCAGGTAGAAGACGGACATGTGCTGCCCGACGATCTCCTCCGCCGAGTAGCCCTTCATGCGCTGGGCGCCCGCGTTCCAGCTCATGACGCGTCCCTCAGGGTCGACCATGTACACGGCGTAGTCCTGCACGCCCTCGACCATCAGCCGGAAGCGCTCTTCGCTCTCGCGCAGCGCCGCCTCCGCGCGCTTGCGCTCCGTGATGTCACGGATCACGGCCGTGACGAGCAGTCCGGCACCGGTGGTCAGTGGTGCGAGGCTGATCTCTACCGGGAAGCGCGAGCCGTCCTTGCGCCGCGCGAAGAGCTCGAGGCCGATGCCCATCGGCCGCGTGTGCGGCGCGACCGCATAGCCCGCGCGTTGCTGCGCGTGCTGCTCGCGCATCTCTTCGGGCAGGAGGACGTCGACGTTCTGGCCGGTGAGCTCGGCGCGGGTGTAGCCGAACAGCGCTTCCACGCGCGCGCTGGCCACCACGATCCGCCCCACCGCGTCGACGACGACGATGGCATCCGGCGCGAAGTCCAGCAGGGCCTCGTAGGTCGATGCGTTCAGCACGGGGCGGGCATCCTCACTGGCACACCTACAGTATGCCAGCAAGGGCCCTTCGCAGCTTGGTCCACGGGCGGGACGACGGCCTGCCAGGGCGCTGAAGGGCGATTCTTGCTGTCGTGGCGCGGGCGTTCAGCCCGCCTGCGTAGATGAAGGTCGCCGCTCACATCGACGTTCAAACGCCGTCCGGCGACTCGTTCAGTACCCTGCTACAGCACCGGCCAGCGCTCTGGCGCGAGCACCCGCCGCACGACCGGAGCGAGCTGCTCCGCGAGTGCGTCGGCGGAAAACCCCTTGAGGACGATCTCGTCCGCACCGGCCGCGCACGCCTCCGGCCAGTCGCCGAGGCGCCGCGACGCGACGTGCACCACGATCGCCGGGCGCACGGCCGGCTCCAGCGCCGCCAGCCGCGCCACCGCCTCCAGCCCGCGCCGGTCTCCCCGCATCGTGTCGACGAGGACGGCGTGCGGGCGGTGCGCGCGGACGAGGCGGACCGCCGCCTCGGGGTCGGAGGTGTCGCCGACGACCGCCAGGCGCCCGTGGCGCCGGAGGCGCAGCACCAGCGCGGTCCGGGACGCCTCGTGGTCGTCCAGCAGCACCAGGCAGAGCCGGGACGTGTCCGTGAGGACCTGCTTCATATGCCCAGATTACGGCGTCCGTGCCGTCGTCCGGACGGGCCAAACGGACTCAACTGGCGTGAGAATGTGCCGATTCGGGCCCATCGGATGGCCCGGCCAGGCGGCCGTCGCGGGACGCATCCGGGGGCGCCGGACCTTCGTAAGTCCTGCATCAAGCACGTCCCGGGCCGCGGCCGGCCCGGCTGCCCCGCCCAGGCAGGAGTCCAGCCATGCGCATCATCTCGCTGCTCGCAGCGGGCGTCGTCACGCCCGTGCTGCTCCTCGTCGCGAGCCTCGGGCACGTCGACATCGCCTACGCGTCGTTCCATTGCATGCGCATCCATGCCGTGATGGCCGGCCTCAACGGCAACAGCAGCATCCAGTACGTCGAGCTGCGCATGGACCAGCCCGGACAGGAGTTCGTCGCCCTTCAGCCGCTGCAGTTCTTCGACGCCGCCGGCGTCCTCAAGGCGACCTTCACCTTCCCGGTGAATGTCACCAACGCCAGCACCGGCGATTCGATCCTGGTGGCGACGTCCGAGTTCAGCGCGGCGGCGATGGGCGGCGCCGCGGACTTCACGTTCTCGGCTGCCAACACGGCAGCGAGCAACGGCGGCGACCCGCTCCATCCCGTCCAGAGCCCGGGGGGAAAGGTCGTCTGGGCGCCGGGCGTCGCGAACTGCGCCCTGACGGTCCCCGCCGACTCCGTCGCCTACGGCGGGGCGCCGGCGGATTTCGGGACGGCCGCGGTGGCGCTGCCCAGCCCGAGCAACAGCAACGCCCTGCGTCTGGATAACCTGAACACGAACCCGACGGACAACAGCACGGAGTACGCGCTGCGCGGCGTGTCCGGCTCGACGTACACCGTCGCGCCCGCAAACCTGCCGGCCGACCTGACGACCCCGCGCAACAACGGGCGCGTCGTCCTCAAGCTGGCGACATCCGTCGGCGGCGTCGCGGTCGTGCCGGCGCTGCCGTCGCGGCCCGCCGCCATCAGCGACGCGGGAGGCGGCGGGAGCTACGCCATGCAGATCGGCCTGGCGAGCGCAGGCGTCGCGCTGGCCGCGGCCGCGTGCGCGGTGTGGCTGATACGGCGTCGCCGCACCGCGCGCGGGTGACGCGCGGACACCCCGACCGCTGCGCCGGAGTGATGCGGCGCCACGGCGCCCGGACTGCCGCGAGGGGAAGCGCCGCCACGCAGGGCGGGGCGCACGTCCACTCGCGCGCTTACGCGTCCCGGAACAGGTCGATGATCCGCCGCGCCAGCGCGAAGACGTGCGCGCTGCGCTCGACGGGCGTCGCGCCCAGCCGTACGACGATCAGGTCGAGCGGTGGCACGAGGAACAGGAGCTGGCCCAGGTAGCCGTCCGCGAAGAACGTCTGCAGGTCGTCGCCCAGCAGCCACCAGTGCGCGCCGTAGCCGTACTCTTCGTCGGCTGGCTGCACCGGCGCGGGGGTGCGTCCGTAGGCGACCCATCCCTCCGGCAGGATGCGCTCGCCCGCCCATACGCCGTCGCGCAGGCAGAACAGCCCGAAGCGGGCGAAGTCGCGCGCCGTGCAGAAGCAGAACGACGACGCGATCCAGTTGCCCGCGCGGTCGAAGCGCGGGTCCGCGCTGCGCATACCGATGCGGTCGAAGAGGGCCCGGCGCAGGAACGCGCGATACGCATCGCCCGGACGGGCCGTCCGGCCGGCGCCGACCGCGCGGGCGACGATGCCGGAGACGATATTGCTCGTGCCGCTGGAGTAGTTGAAGGCCGTGTCGGGCGCGTGCTCCAGCGGGAAGGACGCGGCGAAGGCCGCCATGTCCTCGGCGCCCTGCCGGAAGAGCATCTGGATCACGTCGGACACCTGCTCGTCGACGTAGTCCTCGCGGAACCGCAGGCCCGATGTCATGTGCAGGAGCGCGTCGAGCGTGATGGCGGCGCGCGGGTCGCCCGCCGCCTGCCACTCCGGCACCGGCGCGGGCGCGCGCACGTCGAGCGTTCCGTCCCGCACGAGGACACCCACCGCCGCGTGCAGCATGCTCTTCGCCATCGACCACGAGGGCTGGGCGTCCTCGCGGCCGATGCCGGGCGCGTAGCGCTCCGCCACGAGCCTGCCGCGATGCACGATCAGCAGCGCGTTCGTCTGCACCGTCGTGGCCGGCTGCGGCTCCGCGAAGGTCGCGTCGAGCAGCCGCGCCAGCTCCACACCCGACGCCCCCGTGGGCAGCTCGCCGACGGGCCAGTCGTCCGCCGGCCACGGGACGCCCGCCGGCTGCGCCGGCAACGGTCGCAGGGGCGCCGGCGCCGTGTCCCTCTTCTCAGGGCGATGCCCGATCATGCGCGGGACGCTCCCCGAGCGGCCGCCGCCACCGCCGCGCGGGTGGCGGCGCGCGCGCCGGGCGGGATCGCGCAGCCGGCCGTGAGGAAGAGGCCGTCGCCCACCGCCAGCGCGTCGAGCGCCTGCGCCCGCACCTCCTCCAGCGGCATCGTCGCCAGGCGCGTCTGGTCGATGCCGCCCATCAGCGCCTTCGGCGTGCGCGCCCGGACGTCGCGCAGGCTCGGGTTGCCGGCGCCGCGGTCGGCCCAGTTGAACGCCGCAACCGGGTAATCGAGCAGCGCGTCGAGCAGGTTGTGCTCGCGGCAGACGTGGAGGATGTTGAACGGCGCCTGCCGCACCGCGCCCAGCACCTCGAGGTCGTACGGGCGCCCGAACGCGCGATAGAACGCCTCGTCGCAGGTGTCGCGGCTCGCCCAGCGGAGCGGCGCGAAGAAGATGCCCGACGCCCCGGCGGCGATGCAGGCGCGCGCGTACGCCGAAAGCGTCCCGGTGGCGGCGCGCAGCGCGGCGTGGGCGGCGTCGGCGTCGCTCGTCGCCAGCGCGTGGAATGCGGCGTCGGAGCCGCAGAGCTGCGCCACAACCGAGAGCGGCGAGAACACGGTCTGGACGACATCGACGTCGCTGGCGTCCCGCACGAGCATCCACAACGCCCGCAGGTGCTCACCGAACACGCCCTCTCGCGGGTCCAGCGGACGGATGGCGCGCAGGCCGGCCGCGTCGTGCACGGCGGCGGCGGTCAGCCGTGGCTGCCGCTGCTCCGTCGGACGCTCGTAGGTGTTGCCCCACGCCTCCGCGAAGTACGTCGCACGCGGGTTGAGCTTGATGAAGTCCCAGTCGTCGGCGCGGTAGGCGTCGAGCGTGGCCGCAACCAGCTCTTCGGCTGTCCACTCGCGCAGGAAGTCGTGGCCCCAGAGCGCCACCGGCGCGTGGTCGACGGGCGCGCCCGCGAGCGCCGCCCGGACGCGCTCACGCTTCGTCATCTCCGCCATCGCGCATCTCCTCAGACTGTGCGGTGACACCCGCGAGGACGCCGCGAGACGTAGGTGCGGGCTCATGTGCCCGCCCACCCCGCTTGCGTATCATGCGCCAGCCCGGCGCCGCGTACAAGCCGTGCCCGTCGCGGCGATCGCGTGCTGTTCGCGGCATGGCGCCACCATCTATAGTTGCCAGTCGAGATGTCCAGCCCGCGACGCCTCCTCCGGTGCGCGTTGGTGCTGCTCTGCGTGGCGCCCGCCCTGGCCACGTGCAGGGCGGCCGCGACCGCGCGCCCGGACGCGTCCCCAACGCCTTCCACCGCCGCGCCGCCCGCCCGGGACCCGGTGGCGAGCTTCGAGGAGATCGTCGCTGCCCTTGACCGGCAAGACGCCGCGGGCGTGTACCGCGGCCTCTCGCGCGAAGCGCGCGCGTCGCTCACCAGCCAGGACGTCATCGCGTTGGTAAAGCAGCTCGCGGGCGCCGACGCCAACTTCCACATCGCTGTGCGGAGCGTGAACAGCCGCATCGTCAACGGAGATCAGGCGCAGCTCGGACTGACGCTGATGATCGACTTCCAGGGACACCACCTGCCGCTCACCGAGGTCGCGTTCCTCGTGCTCGAGGACGGACGCTGGCGCCTCTCCGACCACTTCCTCCAGACGGCGCTCGCCGCGGCCGGCCGCGGCGCCCCCGCGGCGGCCGCACCGCGCGTGCTCGGTCCCGACGGCTGCGTGCAGGGCGACGTGCTCGCCGGCGTCTATCTGCCGTCGCGCCTGGAGGTGCTCGCCCCGTGCGTCACCGTGGAGGGCGTGGTGCGCGCGGTCGAGTCGCCGGGCGCCGGCGAGGGAGACGGCGACCTCTCGTTCGAGGTCGAAGTGGCTGGCCCCGACCTGCGCCTCCTCAACGACGTCAACCGCACGGAGCGGCACGGCTGGCTGCACATGGAGATCGTGCCGCTCGACCAGCCGCGCCTGCCGAAGCCCGCCGTCGGCGAGCGGGTGCGGGTCACCGGCGCCTGGGTCACCGACACCGTGCACGGCCACAACGAGATCCACCCGGTCTGGGCGCTCACGGTGCTGGGCCCATGACCGGATGGCCCCGCCGGGGTGCGCCGTCGCCACGAGGTGCCACGGATGCAGGGGTCGACGGACGCTCCACACCTGGCGTTCGCCGCCCAACGCCGGGCCGCGCTCGCGCATGGGAACACGTGCCCACAACGATGTCATCAGACCGTGGCCCTTGCGATCGCCGCGCGGACGACGGTTGGGGGATCAGCGCCGTCCTCGGGGACCTGCGCGACGCCGGCGCGCCAATTGCGCCGCTCTTGTCCGGCGCTTCTCACGACGAGGTCTGCCGCCAGGCGGTGGGCCACCACGCGCGCGCTGGCCGCATCGGTCTCCGGGAGCAACGCGACGAGCGTGCCGTCGCGCAAGGCCCCAATCTGGTCGCAGAATCGGAGCCGGACGCCGATGGCTTCCGCGGCGGTGGCGATCTCCTCGTGGCCCAGGGATTGATTGGGCAGGAGCTGGGGGACGGCGCAGACGACCACGAGCGGACGGTCATACCGCGTCGCCCGGACGATCTCTTCTTCCAGGCGGTCCAGAATGTCTGGCTCCGAGAGGACGCGCGATCTCGACGGTGCGTCAGCCGGTGCACCCGGCTCGCCGTCGTCGGTGCGGCGCTTGAACAGAGGCATCGCGGCGGCATTGTACCCCGCAGAGCAGAAGGTACGCGGGCGCCCTGGTGGTTGGACCGTCGCCCGCGTACGCGCGGGCGGGCGCGCCGCCACGCACCGCGTGGGTGCTGCGCCCTGCTGTGCGATCTGCGAATGACCGTGCTCCGCGCGGGTCACGCGCCAACTGCCCGATGCGGCCCCCCGCGTGGGGCCGTCTGGTCGGGCGCCATCCCGCCTCCACCGCCGACGTCCCGTCTTTAGGATCGACGCTTGAGCGCGTCGATGCTCCGCGACGTATTGAACAGAGCGACCAAGCGGCTATGATGTTCCCATCCATCAGGAGCGGTTGCACAAAAACTGGAGGACAAGGATGCCAACCACGAAGAAGGCGGCAGCGAAGAAGACCAGCAGCAAGGCGGCGGCCACGTCCACGAAGAAGTCGGCCGCAAAGAAGAAGGCGAAGAAGTAGCACCTGCGCCGAAGCCTTCGCAAGCGCGACGAACATGGCCGCTCCCACGACAGTCGGAGCGGCCGTCGCATATGGCGTGGCGCCGCCGCGCCGCCACATCCGGTTGAGGATCTCCCGGCGCACGCGGGATCTCG
>JAKAMA010000065.1 GCA_021813085.1 Chloroflexota bacterium
GAAGCCTTCGCCGCGGCTCTCGGACAAGGAGAACGCCGCCGTAGACTTCGCGCGCATCGTCGGGCGCCGGCCGGCGGCGGTCACCGACGCGATGGTCGAGGGGCTCCGGGCCGCGGGTTGGACCGACGCGGAGATCGTCGAGATCGTGGCGTCGGTCGCCCTCATGCGGTACACGACGACGGTGGCCAGCGCGCTCGATGTGCCGCTCGAGAAGGCCATGGAGGGCGTGGGTGTGAGTTGCGGGGTCCCGCTCGACCGTCGCGACCGTTGAACGCACCCGGGACCATCGCTTCGTGACCGGGTCGTCGCGCGCGTTGGCAGCCGCGTGCAGGATCGGGTGGGCCCGCTGGGAGAGCAACGCGGACGATCGCCGACGGCTCGCCGCACGGGGTCGTCGGCACGCGCCGAGTGCCCGACCCTCCTCGCCCAGCGCTCGCAACATGCTCCACTGACACGCGCGGGGCCGCAGGCACCGCGCGGCGCTGGGGTGTACGGTGTAGCCATGCGGATGCCCGCGCATCCGCGCACCGGGTTCGAGCAGGGCGCCGCGACCGGCGGCACGCCCGCACCCGTCCCGCGAGCATCGGGGAGGCCGACTGATGGGCGAAGACAGGCCAGCGAAGGAGCCGCGGAAGTCGCTGGTCATCGTCAACACGGGCAACGGCAAGGGGAAAACCACGGCCGCGCTCGGCGTGCTGTTTCGCGCCTGGGGGCGCGGCCTCCACGTCTGCATGCTCCAGTTCATCAAGAGCACGACCTCCAACTACGGCGAGAACCGCGCCGCCGAGAAGATGGGCATCGAGATCATTTCGCTCGGCGGCGGCTTTACGTGGCTCTCGAAGGACATCGAGAAGGACAAGGCGCTCGCGCGGGAGCTGTGGGAGACGTGCAAGGCGAAGATCGCCTCGGGCGACTACGACATCGTTGCGCTCGACGAGTTCACCTACCCGCTGGCGTATGGCTGGCTGCCGGTGTCGGACGTCATCGACTTCCTGAAGACGCGCCCGAAGCGGACCCACGTGATCATCACCGGCCGCGACGCGCCACAGGAGCTGATCGACTACGCCGACCTCGTGACGGAGATGCGCGAGGTCAAGCATCCGTTCCAGCAGGGCATCAAGGCGCAACCGGGCATCGAGTTCTGACGGCGGCACGCGGTGCCATCGAGGCGGGCGGCGCACGCGCGGCGCTGCCGCTACCCTGTCCGCGATGCCGAAGCTGGTCGCCGCCGCCGTGGCGCGTCTCGCACCCGTCTGGCGCGCACCCTCCCGCCTGCGGGCGGCCGGAGGCGCGGCCCGTCCACGCGCCGGCGGGGTCTGGGCCGCCGGCGCTGTGCGGCCGGGCTGGTGCGAGGGCGGGCCCGCATGATCCCGATCCACGACAGCGTGCGCGGCCGCACGTTCCCCTTCGTCAACGTCGCGATCATCGCCGTCAACTTCGTCGTATTCTTCTACGAGCTCGCGCTCAGCCAGCATCAGGTCGCCCCCGGCATCACGCGGCTCGACACGTTCATCTACCGCTGGGGCAACATCCCCGCCTGCATGTTCGATGCGCTCGGCCACGCCACGCCGCTCAACGCGCAGGGCCTGCGCACCTGCGCGGACCAGCCGCAGCCGGTGCTCAGCGTCTTCACGGCGATGTTCATCCACGGCGGCTGGCTGCACATCCTCGGCAACATGCTGTTCCTCTGGATCTTCGGTGACAACGTCGAAGATGCCATGGGCCACCTACGCTACGCGGTCTTCTATCTCCTCGTCGGGGTGATCGCCGGGTCCGGCCAGGCGGCGGTCAGCGTCGATAGCCTCACGCCGGCGATCGGCGCGAGCGGTGCCATCGCCGGCGTGATGGGCGCGTACATCGTGCTCTACCCGGGGGCGACCGTCGCCGTGATCATCCCGATCTTCTTCTTCATCCCGTTCCCGCTGCCGGCCTTCGTACTGATCGGCTTCTGGTTCGTCGCGCAGCTCCTGAGCGGCTACGCGTCGATCGGCGGCCGGGCCGTGGGCGCGAGCGGCGGCATCGCCTACTTCGCGCACATCGGCGGCTTTCTCGCCGGCGCGCTGCTCGTCCACGTGTTCGTCTGGGGCCGCCCGCGTCGCGCCGCCCGGCGACGCGCCGATGACGTCTGGTAGAGGGGCGCGGCGGACAGAGCGCTGCTACTGCTACAATAACCTTGACGTACGCGTTAGATTCTGGTAGGGTGAGCCCGATGGCCCAGAAGCGCACCGCCGGCGCCACGCCCCCGCCTCAGGCCGAGGCGTATCTGCAGATCGGCGAGGTCGCGGAGCGCACGGGGGTCACCCAGCGCACGCTACGGTTCTACGAGGAGAAGGGCCTGCTCAAGCCGCCCTCTCGGCTCGAAGGCGGATTCCGCCTCTACTCCGAGGACGACGTCAAGCGCGTCGAGCAGATCAAGCGTCTCCAGACGCTCCTCGGCTTCACGCTCGCCGACATCAAGGAGATGGTCGAGGCCGAAGCGCTGAAGATGCAGCTCCACGCGGAGTACCGGAAGGACGCGGAGATCTCCGAGCGCCGCGCGAAGATCGCGAAGGCGATCGAGGTCACCGAGCGGCAGGTCGCGGTCGTCGATCAGAAGCTCGCGTCGCTCGGAGACATGAAGGCCAGCCTGGAGCAGAAGCTCTCCACGTACCGCGGCTGGGTCGCCCAGCTCGACGAGAAGGCCGCCGCCGGATCCCAATAGTCCCCGGGCCTCGGCTGCCCGTGCGCCCCGGTCAGGAGTTCGGCTTCAGGACGAGCGGCGTCCGTCCGTTCTCGCCGCTGTCCTCCTCGTCGTCGTCACCCTCGTCGTCCTCGTCGTCCTCGTCCTCCTCGGAGTAGACCCCGGCGTTCTCGCCGCGCCAGACGGTGACGACGAAGTCGTCGCGGTACGGGTCCGTCGTCAGCACCAGGCCCTCGTCGACTTCGCCGATCAGGTCCTGCAGCTCGTCGTCGTCGAAGTCGGGCGGCACACAGAGCGTCGCGTAGACCGCGCCCGACGCGGTGAAGTGGATGTCGACGCGGCCGACCGCGTCGCCGCCATCCTCGATGGTCCAGGCCTCCGAGTACGGCGTCCGCGACTCGCGCTCGAAGTGATACTCAGCCATGGCGCATCCCTTTCGCTGTGCGGCGTCAAGTGAAGCATACGCGGCGCGCCCGCGGGAGTGAAGCGGCGCGAGGCGCGCACCGCCGGCGGCCGAACACAGGGGGCCGGGCAGGCCCGGCAGCGCGTCGTGGCGCACGGACGCCAGGACGGCCCCGGGCATGATGCCCGGGGCCGTCCGCCGTCCGGCGGGCATCCGCCGGCTACAGGCGCTCGATGATCGTCGCCGTGCCGATGCCGCCGCCGCAGCACATCACCTCGTGCCCGTAGCGGCCGCCGCTGCGCTCCAGCTCGTGGAGCAGCGTCGTCATCAGGCGCGCACCGGTGCAGCCGAGCGGGTGGCCGAGGGCGATGGCGCCGCCGTTGACGTTCACCTTCGACAGGTCGGCGCCCATCTCCTTCTGCCACGCGAGCACGACCGAAGCGAACGCCTCGTTGATCTCGATGCGGTCGAGGTCCTGGAACTTGAGGCCGGCCTTCTTGAGCACGGCCGGCGTCGCCGTGATCGGCCCGGTGAGCATCAGGTGCGGGTCGGAGCCCACGACCGCCTGCGCGACGATGCGGGCGCGCGGCCGCAGGCCCAGCTCCTTCGCCTTGCCGGCGGACATCAGCAGCACGGCCGCGGCGCCGTCCGTGATCTGGCTCGAGTTGCCGGCGTGGTGGATGCCGCCTTCGCCGAACGAGGGTTGCAGCGTCGCGAGCTTCTCGAGGGTGCTGTCGCGGATGCCCTCGTCCGTCTTGAAGATGCCCTTCACGCCCTCGTGCTCGACCTCGACCGGCACGATCTCCTTCTCGAACTTGCCGGCGTCGCGCGCGGCCTTCGCGCGGTTCTGGCTCTCGAGCGCGAAGCGGTCCGTGTCCTCGCGCGAGATGCCCCACTTGCGGGCGATGTTGTCGGCGGCGACCCCCTGCGAGGTCAGGTCGTACGTCGTCTGCATGTGCTCGGTGAAGGGGAAGCCGGCGACCTGCACGTTCGACCCCATCGGCACGCGCGACATCACCTCGACGCCGCCGCCGATGGCGATATCAACCACACCTGCCGAGATGAGGTTCGCGGCGAAATGGATCGCCTGCTGGGCGGAGCCGCACTGGCGGTCCACCGTCGTGCCCGGCACCTCGTACGGGAAGCCCGCCTCCAGGACGACGTTGCGGCCGATGTTCAACGCCTGCTCGCCGACCTGCGAGACGTTGCCGAACACGACGTCGCCGACCATGCCGGGGTCGATGCCCGCGCGCGTGACGACCTCGCGCAGCACCTTCGCGCCGAGCGCCACCGGGTGCGTGCCCGAGAGCATGCCGTTCCGGCGTCCCATGGCGGTCCGCACCGCCTCAACGATGACTACGTCTGATGCCACGCGAAATCCCTCCTCGTGTCCGTGCCGTCGCGACCACGTGGCCGCGCCGCGATTCTGCGATCAGTCTACCGCCGGCTGCGGATTCAGACTACCCAGCGGCGCGGATCGTGCGAAAAACGAAGGAACGGTGCAGTCCCGCGATCGATACGCCCGCCGCTTGTCCGAACAGCAGGGCGCCCGTACCTTGCCCGCATGAGGGACCCCGACCGCGACCCGGCGACGCAGCCGGCGCCGATCGACCCGATGGCCTACTACTTTCAGGACGTGCTGCTGCTCAACCGGCCGGACGCCGTGCGCCTGTACCTGATCCGCCACGGGCAGTCGGGCGGCAACGCCGCCCGGGAGGCCGGGCGGGCGGTCGAGTACGACCCGCCGCTCACCGCCGTCGGCGAGGAGCAGGCGCGGCGGCTGGGCGAGCGGATGGCGCAGTACGGCGTCGACGCCATCTACAGCAGCCCGCTCCAGCGCGCCTACAACACCGGGCTCGCCATCGCCCGACTCACCGGCCACGCGATCACCGTGCTCGACGACCTCCAGGAGATCAACGAGCCGGCGCGGCGGGCCGGCACCGACGTCGAGACGGCGCCCCTGCCCGATGGCGTGACACACCAGGAGATCAAGCGGAAGTTCGAGCAGGAGCCGACGTGGGACAACCTCCCCGGCTCGGAGAGCAGCCGCAACTTCCGCGACCGTATCGTGCGCGCGATCGACCGCATCATCGAAGACAACCCGGGCAAGAAGGTCGCGGTCGCGTGCCACGGCGGCGTGATCCAGTCGTACATCGCGGAGATCCTCGGGCTGAAGAGCGACTTTCCGTTCTACTGCTTCAACGCGTCGATCACGTCGGTGCGCGCGGGTGGCGCGCGGCGCGTGCTCTGGCGCCTCAACGACCTCGCGCACCTCGACGGCATGCGGATGACGTGACGGCATCGCGCATCGCCCGCCGTACGCCGGAAGGCAAGACGATGGCACCCGAACGTGCGTCCCGGGACGGGCCCGCACCCGCGAGGCGTATCGCCCGCCGGGGTCATGGGCGGATGGCCGCCAGACCGGCTGACCGCTGATGCCAGAGATCGCCGGGGCGAAGGTCAGCATCGACCCGCGGCTGCTGCCCGCCGGGCCGCACGCGCGCGTGCTCGACGCCGGCTGCGGCGATGGACGGCATATCGTCGAGGCGGCGCGCCGGGGCTGCCGCGCCGTCGGGCTGGACTACGACGTGGGCGAGCTGCGGCGGGCGCGGGGACGCGCGGGCGCATCGCGCATCGACGTCGTCGCCGGCGACGCCAGCCGCCTGCCGTTCCGCGCGGGGGTCTTCGACACCGTGATCTGTACCGAGACGCTCGAGCACCTCGCCGACGACGGCGGCGCCGTGCGCGAGATGGCGCGTGTGCTGCGTGGCGGCGGCCTGCTGCTCGGCGCCGTGCCGTCGCACTTCACGGAGCTGCTGTACTGGAAGCTGTCGCGCGGCTACCGGCAGGCGCCGGGCGGGCACGTGCGCATCTACCGGCCGCGCGCGCTCGCGCGCATGCTCGCGCGCTCGGGCCTGCCGCTCGAGTCCGTGCGGTATCTGCACTTCCTCGACTCGCTGTTCTGGCTTCGGTTCTGCCTGACCGACTTCCTGCGCCCGCAACGGCCGCGGAGCCCGTTCGAGCAGGCGGTCGCCCTCGCGGTCGCGCAGGAGCGTGCGGTGCCGCCATGGCGCCGGAGGCTGCGCGGCGCCTTCCGCGGCTCACGCGTCGTCGCCGCCGTCGATGCCGCGGGCGCCTGCGTATGGCCGAAGAGCTTCGTCTTCGTGGCGCGGAAGGCCAGCAAGCGCCGGTAGGCAGTCATCAGCAGTCAGTCGTCAGTCCGCGGACGACTACCGGCCACTGACTACTGACTCACGGACGCCTGCTATGATGCACGTCGAGCCGCGAGGGCGGTGGAGGTGGACATGGCCGAAGGCGGCCGGCAGTCCGAGGCGTTCTTCCGCGACCGTTACGGCATCGATGATCCGGTCGCCGCGGACCTGCTTGGTGTGGCGATGAGCCGCGGCGGCGACTCCGCGGAGCTGTTCTTCGAGCACCGCGAGGGCTCCAACATCAGCTTCGAGCAGCAGGCGGTGAAGTCGGCGAGCCGCAGCATCACGCAGGGTGTCGGCGTGCGCGTGCTGCACGGCGACGCGATCGGCTACGCGTTCACGGAGGACCTCTCGCGAGACGCCATGCGGCGTGCCGCCGGCACGGCCGCGCGGATCGCCGCGCGCGGCGACAGCGCGCCTCCGGTCGATGTCGTGCACTACGAGTCGGCGGACCACTACGGGCCCGCCGCCAGCACGATCGGTGTCGCGCCGGCGGAGAAGGTCGAGCTGATCCGGCGCGCCGATGCCGCCGCCCGGCGCTTCGACCCCAGCATCGCCCGCGTCGACATCAACTTCGTCGATGAGCTCAAGCACGTGATGATCGCGACGAGCGATGGCCGCATCACCGGCGATGTGCAGCCGCTCGTGCGCTTCAACGTCTCGTGCCTCGCCGAGCGCGACGGCAACCGCCAGAGCGCGCGCTGGGGCGGCGGCGGCCGCATGGGCATGGCGTACTTCGAGACGCACACGCCCGAGGCGCTCGCCGAGGAATCGGCACGCCAGTCCGTCGTGCTGCTGTCGGCGATCGACGCGCCGGCGGGCACCTTCCCGGTGGTGCTGGCCGCGGGCGACAGCGGCATCCTCCTGCACGAGGCGATCGGGCACGGACTCGAGGCGGACTTCAACCGCAAGAAGACGAGCAACTACACCGACCAGGTCGGCAACCTCGTCGCCTCCGAGCTGTGCACGGTGGTCGATGACGGGACGATCCGCGACAGCCGCGGCTCGATCAACATCGACGACGAGGGCAACCTCCCCGGCTACAACGTGCTGATCGAGCGCGGCGTGCTGCGAGGCTACATCCAGGACACGCTGAGCACGAAGCACTTCGGCGCAGCGCCGACGGGCAACGGCCGGCGCCAGTCCTTCAAGCACTACCCGATGCCGCGCATGACCAATACGTACATGCTCGCGGGCGAATCCAGCCCGGAGGACATCATCCGCTCCGTCGGCCGCGGCATCTACTGCGTCGCCTTCAACGGGGGCCAGGTGAACATCAGCAATGGCGACTTCGTGTTCAGCGTCACCGAGGGCTACCTGATCGAGGGCGGCCGCGTGACGGCGCCGATCCGCAATGTGAACCTGATCGGCAATGGGCCGGACGTGCTGCGCAAGGTGACGGCGGTCGGCAGCGATTTCGCGCTGAGCGACGGCCGCTGGACATGCGGCAAGGATGGGCAGTCGGTGCCGGTCGGCGTCGGCATCCCGACGACGCTGATCAGCGGCATGACCGTCGGCGGCACGGCGATCGGATAAGGGCATCGGCGCGCCACCGAGCCGGAAGCGTGGGAACGGAAGGAGGTCACCGGCATCGCTACCATCCTCACACTGTTCACCATCCTGGGCATCAACGGCACCGTCTTCGACCGGATCTATGACCTGACGGGCCACGTCGCCATCGCGGATGACGCGATGAAGTTCTCGGCGCAGTATCTGATCTTCGTGCTGGCGGCGGCGGTCGCGGGGACGTGGTTCCTGCGCTACGGGCCGCCGGAGCGGCGCCGGGCCGCGGTGTACACGGCGGTCGGGGCGGCCGGCATCGGCCTCATCGCCGGGCTCATCATCCAGCACTTCTACTATCATCCGCGGCCCTTCTTCTTCAACGAGAACGGCACGGTCCACTACCGCTTCACGCCGCTCGTGCATCACAGCGCCGACACGTCGTTCCCCTCGGACCACGCGACGGCGTCGTTCGGCATGGCGACGGGCGTGCTGCTCTACCGAGCACGCGTCGGGCTGGCCGCGCTCGCGGTCGCGGTGATCATCTCCTTCTCGCGGGTGTACGTCGGCGTCCATTACCCCGCGGACGTCGTGGCCGGCGCGGCCATCGGCACGGTGGCGGCGTTCGCCCTGCGGTTGATTCACCCCATCATCGCGTGGCTCGACGACCAGATCGTCGTCCGCCTGGTGCCCGAGTCCCTGCGATGACGGGCGAGGCGCGGCCGCCCTTCGCGCACGAGGACCTGGCGGCGCTCGCGTCGGACATCGTGGCGAAGGCGCGCAGGCTCGGCGCCGACGAGGCCGACGCGTACATCCTGAGCGGGATCGAGTCCACCGTCAGCGTGCGCCGCGGTGCGATCGAGAAGCTCATCGAGGCTGGCTCCCGCAGCGTCTCGATTCGCGTGATCCGCGACAAGCGGACGGCCGTCTGCAACACCTCCGACCTGACGCCGCGCGCGCTGGACGAGCTGGTGCGCACGGCGGTCGAGCTGGCAGCGATCTCGGAGCCGGACGAGTACGCGGGGCTGCCGGCGAAGGAGGACCTCGCGACGGAGACCGCCTCCGCGCTCGCGCTCTACGACGAGTCGATCGAGTCGCTGAGCGTCGACGAGATGAAGGACATCGTCCTGCGGGCGGAGCAGGCGGCGTTCGACTTCGACCCTCGCGTCACGAACTCGGAGGGCGCGGAGTTCGGCGCCGAGCGCGGGCAGCTCGTGCTGGCGAACAGCCTCGGCTTCGCCGGCTCGTACCCGTACACCGCGGCGAGCTTCGCGGTGTCCGTCATCGCCGACGACGCCGACGGCAAGAAGCGGAACGACTACTGGTTCACGGCCGAGCGCATGCTGAACCGGCTCGAGCGGCCCGAAGACGTCGGGCGCCGCGCCGCCGCCCGCGCCGTGCGCAAGCTCGGCGCGCGGAAGGTGAGCACGCGCGAGGCGCCCGTCGTCTGGGACCCGCTGATGGCGGGGCGCCTGGCGCGCATGGTCGCGGCAGCGGCGAGCGGCGAGGCGCTGTTC
>JAKAMA010000066.1 GCA_021813085.1 Chloroflexota bacterium
TGAAGGATCGAGGGCTGCCCCCCGCCGGCGGCCTACCGCCGAGGGTCCGCCGCTAGCCCGCGCTCATGGCGGGCGATCTCCCAGTCGCCCCAGCGATTGATGATGTGCCGTAGCGGCCCCAGCTTGCGCGGCAGGTCGGGGTACGTGATCTCGCCGCGGATGATCTCGGTCATGTAGCGCCAGAAGACGCCGTTGTACTTCAGCATCAGCACGGAGAACGAGGGCAGCCGTTGCAGGATCGCCTGCAGCCGCCGCGAGGCGAGGATCTCCTCGCGCATCTCCGCGTCGAGCGCGTGCTGGTAGCCCGCGAGGTCGGGTGCCTCTCCGGCGAGGTAGCGCCGCGCCTCCTCCGCCGCCAGGCGCCCGCTGACGAACGCTGCCCAGATCCCCTCGCCCGACAGCGGGTCGACGAGGCACGCCGCATCGCCCGCGAGCATCGCGCCGCCCCGGACGACGGCCGCGCCGTCGCGTCGCAACGGCAACTGGTAGCCGCGATATCCGTACAGGCGCGACGCGTCGAAGCCGTAGAAGGCGCAGAGCTTCGCCAGCCGCGCGCGCAGCGTCGGCCCGACGCGCTTCCAGCCGCCGACGCCGATGTTCAGGTGGTCGCCCTTCGGGAACACCCAGCCGTAGCCGCCCGGGATCCCGGTCAGGTCCAGCGCGATGAAGCGCGACCAGTGGTCGAGCGTGCGCGCGTCGGCCGGGTAGTTGGCCTCGAACGCCACCGCGTGCTCGGACAGGGGCGCCAGCCCGAGGGCCCTCGCGGTTTGGCCGTTGACGCCGTCGGCGCCGACGAGCACCGGCGCCTCGTAGACGTCGCCGTTGACCCGCGCACGCATCGTCGCCCCGTCGATCTCGACCGCCCGCACCGGCGACCCGTCGCGGAAGTCCGCGCCCGCGGCCGTGGCCTCTCCGGCGAGGTAGGCGTCGAGCCTGCTGCGCTGCGTCATGCGCGCCAGCACGCGGCCGCTGCGACGCTCGAACGGGCGCCGCATGTCGATGCTCACGCGCACGCCGTAGATCTCGCGCTCGGTGACCGGCGCCAGGTCGATGCCGCTCGCCGCGTCGGCGCGGAACGTGACGCCGCCGCCGCACGGCTTGTCGCGCGGGAACGTGGCGCGGTCGAGCAGCACGACGCGCGCGCCCGTGCGTGCGAGCTCCCGCGCCGCCGTGCTGCCCGCCGGCCCCGCTCCGAGGACGATCGCGTCGTACCTGGCCGTCATGCACGAATTGTACGTGGCCGGCGAGCTTGGCGGCCCCGCGCGGGGGTGATGTACGAGGCCGTGCGCGTGGGTAGACTGCCGGGGGCGCCGCATCCGTCTGTGGAAGGGGTGTGGGTTTGTTCGACACCGTGACCTCGGCCCGCGCGCTGATGGGGATGTCGCTGGCGTTCCACATCTCGTTCACGGCCGTCGGCATCGGGCTCCCGTTGATGCTCTTCCTCGCGGAGGGCATCGCCTTGCGCACGGGCAACGAGATGTACCGGGAGATGGCGAAACGCTGGACGCGCGTCGCGGCCGTGCTGTTCGCGGTCGGTGCCGTCTCCGGCACCATCCTCTCGTTCGAGTTCGGCCTGCTCTGGCCGACCTTCATGGACTTCTCGGGCGCCATCATCGGCTTCCCGTTCGCGCTCGAAGGCTTCGCCTTCTTCACCGAGGCGATCTTCCTCGGCATCTACATCTACGGCTGGGAGCGGCTGTCGCCGCGGGCGCACTGGCTGTGCACGATCCCGATGATGGTCAGCGCGGCGGCGTCGGCGCTGTTCGTGATCAGCGCGAACGCGTGGATGAACCAGCCCGCCGGTTTCAAGGTGGTCTACGGAAAGGCGGTGAACGTCGACCCGATCGCGGCCATGTTCAACCGGGCGATGCCGTACGAGGTCACGCACGGGACACTGGCGGCGTACGTGGCGACCGGGTTCGCCGTCGCGGGTGTCTACGCCGTGGCGATGCTGCGCGGCCATCGCTCGGAGTACAACAAGCGCGCGCTCGTGCTCGCCCTCGCCGTCGCGGCCGTCTTCACGCCGCTACAGATCGCGAGCGGCGACCTCAGCGCGCGCTTCCTGGCGCACCGCCAGCCGGAGAAGTTCGCGGCGATGGAGGGGCAGTTCAGGACCGAGCGCGGCGCGCCGTTGCGCATCGGCGGGTTCCCGGACCCGGACGCCCGGGAAACGAAGTACGCGATCGAGATCCCCCGTCTGACCAGCATCCTCGCGTTCGAGAACGCCGATGCCACGGTGCGCGGCCTGGACAGCTTCCCGCAGGACGCGATCCCGGACGTCCGGCTCGTCCATTATCCGTTCCAGGTCATGGTCGCGAGCGGCTTCTTCATGCTCTTCGTGGTCACCTGGTTCTTCGGCGTCGCCTGGTGGCGCAAGCGCATCGACCCGGGGCGCTGGCTCCTGCGCGCCCTCGTCGCTGCCGCGCCGCTGGGCTTCGTCGCCATCGAGGCCGGCTGGTTCGTCACGGAGTTCGGCCGCCAGCCGTGGATCATCTGGCATCTCATGCGCACCGATCAGGCGGCGACGCCGCGCGCCGGCGTGGCGTTCCTGCTCCTGACGTTCTTCCTGGTCTATGTCGCGCTCGCCTCCGGCCTGGTGCTGCTCCTGCTGCGCCCGCCGGGACGCGCGGCGCGGCCACCGGAGGAGGCGGCTGATGGGCCTTGACGTGATCGCGGCGGGCGTCGTCCTGATCGGCCTCATCGCCTACGCGATGTTCGCCGGCGCGGACTTCGGCGGCGGTGTCTGGACGGCGCTGGCATGGGGCCCGCGTGCGCGGGCCCAGCGTGAGGCCATCTTCCGGGCGATGGGGCCGGTGTGGGAGACGAACCACGTCTGGCTGATCCTGATCGTGGTCACGCTCTTCACCGCGTTCCCGCGGGCCTTCGGCGACCTGTTCACGGCGCTCTTTATCCCGCTCTCGATCGCGCTCATCGGCATCGTCTTCCGCGGCGCCGCGTTCGCGTTCCGTCACTATGGTTCCGAAGGCGGCGCCCGCCTGCCGGCGACGGGGCTCGTCTTTTCGGCGGCCAGCATCCTGACGCCGCTCACGATGGGCATGGCCCTCGGCGCGATCGCCGGCGGCCACATTGCGATCCGCGGCGGGCAGGTGGTAACGGAGCTGTACGAGCCCTGGCTGCGCCCGTTCTCGATCGTCTGCGGGCTGATCGCCGTGTCGATCTGCGGCTTCTTGACGGCCTCCTACATGACGACGCGCACCACCGGCGCGCTGCGGGAGGACTTCCGCAACCGGGGGCTTGCGGCGAGCCTCGTGCTCGGCGGCCTCACGACGGTCGCCATTCCGGTGGCCTACGCCGATGCACGGCCGTTCTTCGACCGCCTCGCCTCGCCAGCGCCGATCGCCGTCATGGCGGCGGCCGCGGCGATGGGCGTGGCATCGCTGGTCGTGCTGTGGCGGCGCTGGTTCGCGCTGGCGCCGCCGGTGGCTGCGGGCACCGTCGCGCTGGTCATCGCGGCGTGGGGCGCTGTCCAGTACCCGTACTTCATCCTGCCAGACGAGCGCATCGACAGCGTCGCCGCGGAGCACGCGACGCTCGTCGCGTTCCTCGTCTCGCTGCCGATCGGGGCGTTGATCCTCATCCCGTCGCTCGTGCTGCTGTACTACACGTTCAGCGAGAAGACCGACCGCCCGGCACAGGGAAGCCCGCCGCCCTGAGTTCCGCGCCACCGGCGCCTTGCAGGCAGCGCGCCCGCGCGTGTACGGTGCAGGTACAACTGAAGAGCCGTGACGGGAGCCTTCGGGCTGAGAGGGCGCACGCCGACCGTTTGAACCTGCCCGGGTCATGCCGGCGAAGGGACACACGATGTGACGCCGCTGCCTCGCAGTGGCGCTCCGCTTTCCATCACATGTCCGCCCGTATACGCTCGCGCCGCCGTCGCTGCCGAAGGAGGACGCCATGCTCGACACCGCGGACCGCACGCTGACCGCCGCCGAACAGCTCGCCGCGTCGAACAGCCGCAAGGTGTACGTCGAAGGCTCTCGCCCTGACATCCGCGTGCCAGCGCGCGAGGTCGCGCTGACCGCCGCGCCCGGCGGCGCCGCGCCCGCACCGGTGAGGCTGTACGACACCAGCGGCCCGTATACCGACCCGGCCGTCGGCACCGACATCCGCCGCGGCCTGCCACCACTGCGCCGCCGCTGGATCGAAGCGCGCGGCGACGTCGAGGAGTACGACGGCCGCGATGTGCGCCCGCAGGACGACGGCCTGCGCGACGGCGACGTCCGCGCCAACACGGAGCAGTTCCCCGCGCTCCGCCGCGGCACGCTGCGCGCGAAGGCTGGCCGTGCGGTCACCCAGCTCCACTACGCGCGGCAGGGCGTTGTCACGCCGGAGATGGAGTTCATCGCCCTGCGCGAGGGTGTGACGCCGGAGTTCGTGCGCGACGAGGTCGCGCGCGGCCGCGCCATCATCCCGTCAAACGTCAACCATCCGGAGAGCGAGCCGATGATCATCGGCCGCAACTTCCTGGTCAAGGTCAACGCCAACATCGGCAACTCCGCCGTGGCGTCGTCGATCGAGGAAGAGGTCGAGAAGATGACGTGGGCGACGCGCTGGGGCGCGGACACGGTGATGGACCTCTCGACCGGCAGGAACATCCATACGACCCGCGAGTGGATCGTCCGCAACGCGCCCGTCCCCATCGGCACGGTGCCGATCTACCAGGCGCTCGAGAAGGTGGATGGCAAGGTCGAGGATCTGACGTGGGAGGTCTACCGCGACACGCTGATCGAGCAGGCGGAGCAGGGCGTCGACTACTTCACGATCCACGCCGGCGTGCTGCTGCGCTACATCCCGCTGACGGCGAAGCGCGTGACGGGCATCGTCTCGCGCGGCGGTTCGATCATGGCGGCGTGGTGCCTGAACCGGCACGAGGAGAACTTCCTCTACACGCACTTCCGCGAGATCTGCGAGATCATGCGCTCGTACGATGTCGCGTTCTCGCTCGGCGACGGCCTGCGCCCGGGGTCGGTCGCCGACGCCAACGACGAGGCGCAGTTCGCCGAGCTGCGCACGCTCGGCGAACTGACCGAGATCGCCTGGGAGCACGACGTGCAGGTGATGATCGAGGGCCCCGGCCACGTGCCGATGCACAAGATCAAGGAGAACGTCGACCTGCAGCTCGAGGTCTGCCACGAGGCGCCGTTCTATACGCTCGGCCCTCTGACGACCGACATCGCGCCCGGCTACGACCACATCACGTCCGCGATCGGTGCGGCGATGATCGGCTGGTACGGCACGGCGATGCTCTGCTACGTCACGCCGAAGGAGCACCTCGGTCTGCCCGACCGGCAGGACGTGAAGGACGGCGTCATCGCCTACAAGATCGCCGCCCATGCGGCGGACCTGGCGAAGGGGCACCCGGGCGCCCAGGCGTGGGACGACGCGCTGTCGAAGGCGCGCTTCGAGTTCCGCTGGCGCGACCAGTTCAACCTCTCGCTCGACCCGGAGACGGCGATGGCGATGCACGACGAGACGCTGCCCGCCGAGCCGGCGAAGGTCGCGCACTTCTGCTCGATGTGCGGCCCCCACTTCTGCAGTATGCGCATCAGCCAGGACGTGCGCGCCTACGCCGAGGCGCACGGGATCGCCGAGGACGACGCGATCGCCGTCGGCATGAGCGAGAAGTCGCGCGAGTTCCGCGAGGCTGGCGGCAAGATCTACGTGCGCGCGGACGCCAGTGGCGGGCAGGCCGCGTCGTGACCGGCCCGTGACGGAGCACACGATCGATGGCCAGGCCGCCACCGTGCTCGCGCGGCTCGAAGAGCGCGATGCGCGCGAGCGCGAGCAAGGCGTGGCGCGGGCGCTGCGGCTGCGGCAGGTCACGCCGGACGTGGGCCGATTCCTGCACGTGCTGGTGCTGGCGTCGCACGCGCGATCGGTGCTCGAGATCGGCACGTCGGGCGGGTACTCGACGATCTGGCTGGCGCTCGCGGCGCGGGCGACGCGGGGCTCCGTGGTGTCGTTGGAGCTTGACCCGGTGAAGGTGCGCCTGGCGCGCGAGGACGTCGCCGCCGCCGGACTGTCGGAGGTCGTGGAGGTCGTCGAGGGGGACGCGTTCGCGTACCTGCGGGATCGGCGGCAGCCCGCGCAGTTCGTCTTCCTCGATGCCGAGAAGGAAGACTATCTCGCCTACCTCGACCTCATCGTGCCGCTGCTGGTCCCCGGCGGACTGCTCGTCGCCGACAACCTGCTGTCGCACGCCGGCGACCTGGCCGCGTTCCGCGCTCGCGCGCTCGCGCATCCGCGGCTCTCGGCCGTGGTCGTGCCGATCGGCCGCGGCGAGCTGCTGGCCGTGCGGACGGCGTGACGCCGGCTCGCGCTAGGACGGCCGAAGGCCGGCGGTCGCGCGCGCAGGGATCGCAGGCGTTGTCAGGATGTGGTCGACGATGCCGTACTCCTGCGCCTGCTCCGGGTCCATAAAGAAGTCGCGGTCGAAGTCGTGGCGGATGCGCTCCTCGGACTGGCCCGTGTGCTGCACCATGATGCTGCGCATCAGCTCGTTGAGGCGCAGGATCTCGCGCGCCTGGATCTCGATGTCCGTCGCCTGCCCGGTGATGCCGCCGCCGCCGATCAGCGCCTGGTGCACGTGGACCGTCGCGTGCGGCATGCAGTAGCGCTTGCCCTTCGCTCCCGCCGCCAGCAGCACCGTCGCCCAGCTCGCGGTGACGCCGACGGCGAACGTCGCGACGTCGGCGTGCGCGAGCTGCATCGTGTCGTAGATTGCGAGGCCCGCCTCGATGCCGCCGCCCGGCGAGTGGATGTAGAGGTTGATGTCCTTTTCGGGGTCCTCGCGGTCGAGGTAGAGGATCTGGGCGATGATCAGGTTTGCCACCTGGTCATCGATGGGCGCACCGAGGAAGATGATGCGCTCGCGCAGCAGCAGCGAGTAGATGTCGAACGCGCGTTCGCCGCGCGGGCTCGTCTCGATGACCGACGGGATGATCATGCCGCGCGCTCCCTCCAGCCGGGCGCTGCCGCCACGACGCCGATGCGCCGGAGCTCCTGCCACCGTCCAGGGGCAGCGTGCCGCGCGCGGCGCCGCCCGTACGTACGCCCGAGCCGCGTACGCGGCGCGGCGGCTCTCGTACCGGCGAGACAGGCGCCCGGTGTGGCAGGGGCCGTCGGCGTCTCACCCGTCCAGCCGGCGGCCTCGCGCCGGCTGCTGACGCCGAGCTTGGTCAGGATCTCCGACACGTGGAACTTCGCTCCGTCGGTGCTGATGCCGAGCCTGCGGCCGATCTGCCCGTTCGAGAGCCCCTCGCGCACAAGCTCGAGCACCTCCCACTGGCGGGGCGTCAGGACGTCGGGGTGGGGTGGGCGGCCACGTCGCGTCACGGCATCAGGATACGCGCCCTGCCCCCGATTTACACTACCCACCGGGCCCGCTCGCCGCGCCCGGAACGCTGCTGCGGGACGTCCATCAGCGCGCCGAGCCTGTACCTGTGGACCGGGTGGATTTCGAGTGGCCGACCGCGTATGCTTAGGCACTCACAAACTAATTTCGGGCGCGTGGGCCCCGAACGAGGAGGCAGTATGGCCGTCAGTCCGGGCATTCTGGAGGAGCTTCGCAAGGAGTCCGGGGGCGAGGATCTCGACCTCTCGTGGCTCGACCGGCCGCTGGCCGAGCGCGGCCTGCGCGTCGCACCGGGCAAGCGGGGCCTGACGCTCGAGGATATCGCGACCTCGTCGTACGGCGCGATCCCCGCTTCGACCAGCAACCAGAGCGGGCGCATGCGCGGCGCCGCACCCCGCTCCGACGCGCAGCACACGCAGATGATCTGGCCGTCGAAGGCGGCATCGTGGTCGGAGTCAGCGATGTTGCTGTACGAAGAGGCGGTGCAGCGCCAGTGGAGCAGCGCCGTCGATGTGCCCTGGGCGGATCTGCCCGACCTGCCCGAGGAGATCGAGGTGGCGATGTCGCAGCTCTGCACGTTCCTCACGCAGGTCGAGTTCATCGCCGGTGACGTCCCGGGAAAATTCGCGCCGAACGTCAGCGGCGAGTATTTCGAGGTCGGCCTCTTCCTCGCCAGCCAGATCATGGACGAGGCGCGCCACCTCGATGTCTTTCGTAAGCGCGCGCTGGCCAACGGCATCGGCCTGCTACAGGCGGGACCGGGCGCCATCGGCCTGCTGACGGCGCAGGACTTCACCGAGATGGCGTCGACCCTGCACCTCGTCGGTGAGGGCTTCGTGCAGTCGATGTTCCGCATGGGTGAGATGTTCGCGCAGAGCGAGGTGGACAAGCGCATGTTCCGGCTGGCGGCGCAGGATGAGAGCCGCCACGTCGCGTTTGGCGTCATGCACATGAAGTACGTGGTTGAGACGCAGCCGGAGCGGCGCGACGAGATCCACACCTACCTTGACCGCATGGAGGGGCAGCTCGGCACCGGGTCGGCGCAGGCGGGCCTCACCGGCGGCGGCCAGACCGGCGAGGCGCTGGCGATCCTGCTCGGTGGCGGCACGGACGAGGCGCAGCTCCGCGAGGGCTACCTGAAGCTGCTCGCGATCCGTAAGCGGCAGGTGAACGAGTACATGCACCGGCTCGAAGTCGTCGGCCTCGGCGACCGGCGTCAGCGGATGGCGCCGATGATGCAGGCACTGCTCAACTAGAGGCTGGCGGTTGGCGTCCAGAGGCCGGAGGCATGTGCCAGCACCATCATGCTGCGCGGACGTCGCCGGCCTCGACCGCGGCCAACCGTGGAAAGATCGTGCGTGGGCGCCGGGACCGCGACCTGGCGCCGGGACATCTCGCTGAGGGACGGACACATGGCTGATACGGAGACCCAGGACCAACCACAGGCGGCGCCGATCGCGCCACCGATCCCCGGCATCCCGGCGCCGCCCGCGCTGGACATGAGCTGGGCGAAGGTGCCGACGGCGCGTCCGCCGAAGCCGAAGATCGGCGCGGAGGGCTTCACGCTGAAGATGGCGGACGCCGGCGAGTACGCGTACGCGCCTGATCACTGGCCGTACGAGAACGACACACCGCGTGGCTCGTATCCGGCGAAGGACCGTGGCCTGCCAGCGCCATACACCATCTACGAAAAGGCCGAAGTCTGGGCCGAGAACTGCGCTGACCTCTACGAGGCGGCGATCCGCGAGCAGTGGAAGCCCGCGACCGGGGTGTCGTGGTCGTCCATCGAACCGCTACC
>JAKAMA010000067.1 GCA_021813085.1 Chloroflexota bacterium
CGGCGTGAAGCGCCCGCGCAGCACCGCGCCCTCGCCCTCGAGCCGTGCCAGCGCGGACGCCGTCTCGCCCGGCGCGAGCGCGAGCATCGACGCGAGGCCTGCGGCGGTCAGCGGGCCGAGGTACTCGCTGTGACCGCGCACGGCCGCAAGCACCGCGTCGTCGCGGCCGGGCTCCGGCCCGTCGAGATGCGCGGGAAGCCGCACCGGCGGCGCTATCCCCGCACCCGCATACAGTGCCTCGATCGCGCGCAGGTGCTCGGCCGCGAACCAGAACGACGCGTCCGTCGTGCGCACCGTCGCCGCGCGCCCGGCGTCGACCAGCGCATCGAACCACGGCTGCCACGCCGGCCCGGCGTCCGCGGGCACGGCGAAGAGCGACAGCAGCACGTCGTGCAGCTCGTCGGGGTCGCGCGGCGCCGGCCGCGCCTCGTCGCGCACGCGCGCGATCGCCGCCGGGTCGAGCGCGCCCAGGTCGCGCGCGTCCTCCGGCAGGACGCGGCGCAGCGAGACCGCGCGGGTGCGCCGCTCTTCCAGCGGCGCGTCGTCGAGATAGGCGTACGGACGCGCGTTGAGGATCTCGTGCGCGAACGGCGATGGCTCCGTCGTGTCGCGCGCGTGCAGCCGGATCTCGCCGCGCTCGATGCGCCCCAGGATCTCCGTCAGCCGCTCGATGTCCATCGCCTCGTACAGGCAGTCGGTCACGGTCTGGCGCGTCAGCGGGTGGCCGGGGATCTCGAGCGGGCCGGTGATGTTCTCCTGGCACCCGACCTGTGCCGGGAAGATGGCCGCGAGCAGGTCATCGGAAATCATCCGCTGGATCTGCGGCGGCACCTTCTTGCCGCCGCGGTTGCGCGGCACCGCGAGCGCCCGCTGCGCGTTCCAGCGGAAGCGCGTCGGGAACAGCGGCGTGTACAGGATCGACTGCTCGACCGCCTGCCGGACGTTGCTGGCGCGCACGAACGAGAACGCGTCCTCGAGCGGGAAGCTGTGCTGCGGGCCGAGCGAGAGCACGATCGCGTCGTCCGTCGCCGCGGCCTGCAGCTCGAAGTCGAAGTTCACGCAGAAGCGCTTGCGCAGCGCCAGCCCGAAGGCGCGGTTGACGCGCCCGCCGAACGGCGCGTGCACCACCATCTGCATGCCGCCCGCGTCGTCGAAGAAGCGCTCGAAGACGACATCCTGCTGCGTCGGCACCACGCCGAGCGCGGCGCGCTCCGCCGCGATGTACGCGACGAGCTGCTGCGCGCCCGCGTCGTCGAGCGCGCACGCCTGCGCCGCCCACGCCGCCGCATCCTCGCCCGCGGCGATGCGCGCGCTGATATCGCTTCGCAGGCGGCTCACCTCCTCGGACAGCTCCCACGTCCGCGACGGCGCTTCGCCCAGCCAGAACGGGATGTTCGGCGGACGGCCCTGCGCGTCCTCCACGCGCACGACGCCGCTGCTGGACTCGATGCGCCGGATGCGCCAGGAGTGCGTGCCGAGCAGGAAGATGTCGCCCGCCATGCTCTCGGTCGCCCAGTCCTCGTTCACGGTGCCGATGAACGTCTCGTCCGGGTCGAGCACGACCTTGTAGTCCGCGACCTCCGGGATGGCGCCGCCGTTCGTCAGCGCCGTGATGCGCGCCGCCCGCCGCCCGCGCAGCGTCCGCGCGATGCGGTCGCGGTGCAGTAGCGCGCGCCCGCGGCCGAGGCGCGGTGCCGGTCCCTCGCTCAGCATCTCGACCACCTCGTCGAAGTCCTCGCGAGAGAGCGACGCGAACGGCTGCGCGCTCCGCACCAGCGCGTACAGCTCGTCCTCGCCCCATTCGCGGGCCGAGCACTCGGCGACGACCTGCTGCGCCAGGATGTCGAGTGGCGCCTGCGGCGGGAAGACGCGGTCCAGCGTGCCGGCGTGCACCGCGCGGACGAGCGCCGCGCACTCGACCAGCTCGTCGCGCGTCGTCGCGAAGAGGCGCCCCCGCGACGTCCGTCCCAGCGCGTGGCCGCTGCGGCCGGTGCGCTGCAGGAACGTCGTGATGGCGCGCGGCGAGCCGATCTGGCACACCAGGTCGACGCTGCCGACGTCGATCCCCAGCTCGAGCGACGCCGTCGCGACGATCGCCCGCATCTCGCCGTCCTTGAGGCGCTGTTCGAGCCGCAGCCGCCGCTCCTTCGAGAGGCTGCCGTGGTGCGCGCCGACGTGCTGCGCGCCGATGCGCTCGCCCAGGTGGTGTGCGACGCGCTCGGCCATGCGCCGCGTGTTTGTGAAGACGAGCGTCGTGCGGTGCTCGCCGATCAGCTCCGCGAGCCGGCCGTAGAGGTCCGACCACTGTTCGCCCGACATCACCGCCTGCAGGTCCGTCGGCGGCACCTCGACCGCGATGTCGAGGTCGCGGCGATGGCCGACGTTGACCACCGTGCACAGCGGCGCGCCGCGCTCATCGACCCTGTCCATGCCGACGAGGAAGCGCGCCGCGTCCTCGATCGGGTGCACCGTCGCCGAGAGGCCGATGCGCACCGGCCGGCGCTCGCACAGCGCGTCGAGCCGCCCGAGGGACAGCGCGAGGTGGCTGCCCCGCTTGTCGCGCATCAGCGCGTGCAGCTCGTCGACGATCACCGTGCGCACGCCGCCCAGCAGCGCCCGCGAACGCTCGGCGGTGAGCATCAGGTACAGCGACTCCGGCGTCGTGATGAGGATGTGCGGCGCCTCGCGCAGGATCGACGCGCGCGCGGCCGCCGTCGTGTCACCGGTGCGCAGCGCCGTGCGGATCGCCGGCGGCGTCACGCCGCCCTGCTCGCGCGCCACCGCCGCGATCTCGGCGAGCGGCGCCTCGAGGTTGCGCTGGATGTCGCTGCTCAGCGCCTTCAGCGGCGAGACGTAGACGACGTCGATGCCCTGCGGCAGCTCGCCTTCGAGCCCGCGGCGGAAGAGCGTGTCGATGCTCCAGAGAAACGCCGCCAGCGTCTTGCCCGAGCCGGTCGGCGCCGCGACGAGCGTATCGCGCCCCTCGGCGATGGCGCGCCAGCCGCGCAGTTGCGCGTCGGTCGCCGCCTCGAAGCGGCGGCCGAACCATGCGCGCACGACGGGATGGAACGAATCAGGCAGGCTCACGGGTCCACCAGGGCGGCCATCGAAACAACAGTTCGGTCAGTGTACGGCCGCGGCCCGCGCGCAATCAACGCGCACCCCGCTGTTCGAGCGATGGTACGCGCGGGTGGACGTTGGCTGTAGAAGGCGAGGATGGGTGCTGCTGTAGCCGCGGAGCTTCAGCTCCGCCCGAGCTTCGACCGCGTGGCACCGCCTCGCGCGCGACCAGCGAGCCTAGCGCTGCGATTCCGGGCGATGCGGCGTCTGGAGCTCGTGATGGTAGCCGATGTTCACGATCGAGATGGTCCAGTTGTTGAGCTGGTGATAGACGACCCAGAACCGCATGTCGGAGTAGATCGTGAGCATGACCGGCGGCACGGGAAACACGAACTTGACTTCGTCATCGACGCGCGGGTCCGCGCAGATATTCGTGATGATGCGGTCAAGCTCGTCTTGTTCGCCCGCCGACGCCGCATCGTAGACAGGACCGGGCTGGCCGTTGCAGAATCGCGTCAACGTCGGGCATGCTTGCGCTTCAGGTCGTTGAACGGGGTACCCTCGCCGCGCCGCTCCGATTCCAGCCCTTCGCGCACGCCCTGCATGAATGTCTCGTCGGCAAGGGCAGCGGCGACTGTTCGCCGAGCCCGCTCCTGCCTGGCCTGTCGCCGATCGTCCTGCGAGGCGGATTTCTTCTTGGACACCATGCGCCCGTGCTCCTGCTGCCGCTTCCCGGCGAGACAATCCGTCACCTCAGGATACACCGGGACACACAGCGTTGCAGGAGTCTATTGCGCCGGCGACTGGGCGCGCCGGGCGCCAACGCCGCCGGGCTGAGCTGAAGCTCCGCAGCTACACCGGCGGCCCGGGCCTCCGGCCTCCGCCCGCTGGTATACTCATATCGTCATGGCCATCAGGAAGGCGTCTACACCACGACCCGCGCGGCCGGCGAGACGGCGCAAGCCCGCGCCGGGGAAGCCCATCTGGGAGCGCATCGCCGACATAGGGCGTTCCGTCCCGGACGAGGTGTGGGAGCGTGTGCCCACCGATGCCGCGCGCAACTTCGATCACTACCTCGACGGCTCCCCGAAGCAGGACTGAGTGACGCGGATCTTCGTCGATTCCGCGTACTACGTGGCGCTCTTGAATGAGAGTGATCACCTCCACGACCTCGCGGTTGCTGCCTCCGGCGACCTGCGCGGCGCGGCCCGCGTCGAGCTTGTCACGACCGATTGAGCAGGCGGGCGGTGTCGTCGCTGCCGTGCAGCGCGACTTCCTCGAACGCCGCCTGCGCCGCCGGGCCCCAGTGCCAGGTGTCCTCGAAGGCCTCGATCTGCGCCGGGCTCGACGAGGCGCTGCCGGCCTCCTTGAACAGCACGTTGTAGGAGCGGTTCGAGTTGAACCGCGGGTCGAGGTAGACGAGGTCCACCGACGCGTCGGGGATGTACTCCCGCAGGATGTGCAGGTTGTCGCCGTAGTACAGGGTGTTGGTCTGGAGCGGCATGGCTGCGGGGATTATAGCCGGATGTTGGGTGGTGGGGGTGGCGAGGTTGGACGGTCGTGGGCGCTTACTCGGCCGCTTGCGGTTCATCGCCTGCTAAGGACTCCGGTACACGTCATCGTGATTGCAGCACGCACGTAAATAGACCTCGCTCCCGTTCAATGTCAGCGACATCGTTTGTCCGAGAGTGGCGTGAGCTTCGCGGATGTCGCCCCACCCTTCCATCTTCTTTGTTCGCAAAGACCGATGGTACAGATCCTCCGCCATCATTCTGAGTGCGCGATCAATGGCATGTCGGTTCGACTTGCTCTTCTTCACGTACGAGTCAGTGAACCCCTTCGACCAGACAATCTTCGTCGGCTTCATTCACCGGCAGCCTCGTGCAACTGGCGGATCAGTTCCTCGACGTCATCCGTCTCGTAGGTGTTCCCCGCCACCCAATCGAAATCAGCAAGCAGTTCCTTCCGGCGCCAGGTCTCGGTCCAGTGTGCGGGCTGCGTGCCGTGGCGCACCCAAGCCGACAAGATGTAGACGGGCTGGTTGGACGACGTGGGAGCCGTCACGGCGTTAGGGCGGCCAGGCTCTACCTTGTACGTCGCGCCACCGACAGTCTCAGTTCGTGCCGTTCCAAACATCATCGTAGCCATCACCGCCGCCTCTCCTGCCTCTTTGCAGGTGTCGAAGGTTCTGCCGTCTTTATTTTCATCTCGTCATGTTTGCCGAGAACCTTTTCGATCACCGCCAGCAGTTCCCGCAGACGATCCTCGCTCAACGCGAGCTTGGCCACCACCTTCACGGGAACATACGCCATTGACTGAAGTTGTGCCCGGTTCTGCTCCGGGTCGCCCAAGAGCGCAGGTGGGTGTAGCTGCCCGAACGTGAGGATGAACTCGCCGAGATGGTCGGGCGCGGCCAACTGCAGGATCAACTGGTTGACGTAGATGATCTGCGCGTCGTCCAGGCCGATCCACGCCACGGGAATCCCGACGGCCTCCAGCTTCTTCGCCATGCGCCCTCAGTTCATCAACTCATACCTATCGGATGGTCGGGGCCTGTAGAGTAGGAGGGAGTTTCCAATGGTGTACGCTCGGTTAGGGGGTAGGCGCCGAAGATCGACTGTGGCGGTGCGCCTCGTTCGGGCCGACGCCGGAACATCATCTGATCATCGGCGAAACAGGCGGCTGTGTCCATCTCCTGCCCCCGCCGCGCCTACCGCATTGTAGGCCGTCGCAATTGCTTACATCAATGATCAAGTTCGCGAGTTGACAGGATGACCATCCGCCGCGGAACTGGCCGCTTGGGACTGTTCCTCGAGCCAGCGGCGGAACTCCGCCTCCGGGTCCTCGACGCCCAGCTCGTCGGCGGCGCGGCGGCGGCTGTGGATGCCGCTCGCGACGAGCACGCGCTCGTCTTCGACGAGGCGGCTGCGGTCGAGCGGCAGGACGGCGCCCCAGACGGCGCGCGAGCGGTACGGCGCGTAGCTCACCGCCGGCTTCGCGTACTGTTCGAGGATGCGCAGCACCATCTCGTTGCGCTTGCGGTAGGCGGCAGAGCGGATCAGCCGTTTGCGGGCGATCTTCTTCAGCAGCGGGTCCAGCTCGACGTTCAGCGCGACGCCCGAAAGCCCCGTGTGGTTGTCGCCGAAGGCGGTCCGCGGCGCCTCGCCCAGGTCGTGCAGCGTGCGGTAGATCACATCGACGTAGTCCGCGTGCAGCTTGACGCCGCCGCCCTGCAAGAGGTCGAGCAGGTACGCCTTGGCGCGCTCCGGCAGCTCCCACACAGCGCCCGGCTGCACCGCGATGTCGCGCGACTCCGTGACGTTCTCCAGCACCGCGATCGGGTTGCCGGAAAGCTCGAGGATCATCGAGAGCTGCGACAGGGCGCGGTTCAGCTCGCGCACCGGCTCGCGCAGCGGCGGCAGGTCGCTGACGCCCCAGAATTTCTTCGGCTCGCGCAGGTTCGGGTAGATGACAAACGGGATGAACCCGTACGGGTTCGGCCGCCGGTCGATGCGCGCGCCTTCGGCCCACAGCTCGAACTCGTCCGCGGTCCACGACTCGACGATCTCCACGCCTGGCTGTTGCGCCGACGTGCGCAGCCGGGCGGCGCGCCGCGGCTTGACGCCGTACAGCAGCCCGGCGGAGTCGGCGTCGAGCGTGTAGCGGCTGCAGACGCGCCAGACGCGCGACACATCGTCGCCCGTCCACCAGGCGAAGAGCCCCTGCACGTCGGGCGCCGTGACGCGGACGCGGCGCTCCTGTGCGTCCCACGTCACCTTGTACGCGCCGTCGCCGAGGATCGCGGTGTCGAGCTCGGTGTCGAAGTCGAGCTGGTCGAGCTGGTTCTGGTCGGCGACCTCGGCCAGCGCGCGTTCGGCGGCGCGCGCGCGCGCCTGCGCGTCGGGCGTGTCGCCGGCCGGGTCGACGGCGACGTTGAGCCCGGTCATCAGGTAGGAGGTCGTCTTGTCGACGATCGCCTTCGCGTAGTTGAACACGAGGCGGCGGTCGTTGCGGCGGTTGGTGGCGGACCACTGGTCGCCGCTGTAGAAGGCCAGGTTGTCGGCGTAGCGCCGGAGGCGGTCGCCGTCCATCTGCGCCAGGCGCTGGGGGAGGGTGGTCGTGGTAGTGTCAGGCATCTGCGTCCTCCGGAGTTCATCGTTCGTAGTGAATAGTGAATAGTTGCGCCCGCCTCCGACCTCCGACTTCCGACCTCTAGCCCGCAGCGCCCGCCCCGCCCGCCTCCCGCAGGATGCGGAAGATGGTGCGGCGGGAGAGGCCGTAGGTCTGCGCGAGCATGTGCAGCGGCGCGCGGTACCTGCGGCGCAGCAGCGCGATCTCGCGGTCGCGCGCGGCCATCGAGAGCTTGCGGGCGCCGCCGCGCTCGTCGTGCTTGCAGCGAGCGAGCGGGCAGCGCAGGCAGCTCGCCGACAGCTCGCAGCCGGTGTCGCGATACTCCATGCCGTCGGGCAGCGCGTCCTCGCGCACGCGCTCCGGCGCGTCGATGCGGATCAGCCGGAGGTACGCGCGGGCGCGCGCCCTGCGTGCGATGCGGTCCTCGGGGTGGCGGAGTGCGACCATGGGTGGCTCCTGATGATCTGCGGTTCCCGGTCCGTTGTACTGTCGGCAGCCGGCGAAGCGAACGCTCAAGTGCTACGTCTGCTTGCCCCTCTGCCCTCTGCCGTTTGCCCTCTGCCGTCTGCCGTCTGCCCTCTGTCGTCTGTTGTCTGTCGTCTGTTGTCTGTGGTCCGTCCTCCGTCGTCCGCTCTCCGCAACCCCCCGACCGCCATCACCACGCCACCAGCGACCTGCGACCGGCGACCGGCGCCCGCGGCGCGCGTCCGCTCGCGACGCGCGGGCGCGGCGTATCGCGCGAGGCTTCGACGAGGAGCGCGGCGCTCATCAGATAGTCGTCGTGGCCCTCCGCCGGGTCGACGAAGAAGTTCATCGTGCGGTTGGCGCGGTAGGTGGCCCTCGCCCGCTCGCACTGGCGCCAGAACTCGCGCTGCTCGGGCGAGCCGTCGCCGCGATACATCTTCAGGCGGCCGCCGTTGACGGCGGCGAGCAGCCCGAAGCCGAGCTGCGACTTGCGCTCGGCGCTGAACTTCACCGCCTGCACCCGCTCCTCGCCGAGCGCCTGCGCCAGCAGCCGCGCTGCGGTCTCGCCGAGGCCGGTGGCGTCGACGGCGACCCGGGCGACCCGCCAGACGTCGCGCAGCAGGTCGATGAGGCGTGGCAGCAGCGTCTCGTGCGGCTCGCCCGTCCATGCGACCTGCTCGACGATCTCGACGCGCGGCTCCTGCACGAGCGCATCGTGCGGCGGCAGGACGATGCGGCCCACCGTGAGCACGCTGGCGTCGCGCCGCGACGGTGCCGGCCGCACCGTGCCGGTCGCGCCGTCGGCCGGCCAGACGACCCGTCCGGGCTGCCCGCCATCGTCGCCGCCGGCGAGGTCGAGGCCGGCCGCGTACGCCTCGCCCGCCGCGGGCCGCGCCAGGCGCCCGTGCTCGCCGTTGAGCTGCGCGCGCTGCGCCGCCGTCAGCAGGCGGCCGCCGCCCGCGATGAGCTTCAGACAGTACTGCGTGAGGAAGATCGGGTGCGTGGCGCCGAGGCGCTCGCGCTCGCCCTCGACGAAGCGCGCGTACGCCGGGTTGCAGGCGGCCACCGCCTGCCAGTCGTACTCGAAGTGGCGGCGGATGCCATCCCGGCGCTCGGCCTCGAGGTGCGCCTGCTTCGCGCGTTCGAGCAGCGTGCCCTCGTCCCACGGCGTACCGTAGTACACGGTCGTTGCGTCGGTCGCCGCGGCCATCGGACGGAACTCGCGGTCGAACTTGACGGCGTCGACGTCCTGCGCCTCATCGACTTCGAGCAGCAGCCCGGCGGTGTGGCCGACGACGTTCGACTGCGGCCCGGCCGAGAGGAAGAGCACGCGCGCGTCGCCCAGCCGTACGGCGTCCGGCTCGAGGCGCGCGACGTTGCGCAGCCCGG
>JAKAMA010000068.1 GCA_021813085.1 Chloroflexota bacterium
ACTTCGCGATGGTCGCGGAGGCGCACCGGGCGCTCGCGGAGGGCGTCGCCTCGGCCGAGGACATCAACACGGCGATGCGCCTCGGCTTCAACTGGCCGGCCGGCCCGCTGGAGATGGTGCAGGGCGCCCGCAAGGGCTGGCAGTGATCGACGGTCCGAGGCCCGAGAGCCAGCCGCCTTGCCGGATGGTACCACATACGGTACCGTGGTAGCGCGATAAGCCGGCGGGAACAGGCTCATCGCACGCATCACCGCGCGAGCGCCGGAGGCCGACTTCGGAGACGTGCGAGCGCTGCTTGCGGAGTTCGGCTGGGGCAGAAGCGCCAGACGGGAAGCCACGTCGCGTTCCGTAAGCAGGGCGAGGGGACGATGATCGTTCCGCTCGTCCGCGGTCGCAAAGTGAAGCAGGTGTACCTCGACCAGATTATCGACCGGCTTGGACTGGAGGATTGATCATGAAGCGCCGGAAGCCGCTCGAACGCTATCTGCGGCTCGACTACCCGTTCCACGCGATCGCCGATCCCGCCGGGGGATACGTCGTCATGTTCCCGGACCTGCCCGGCTGCATGACACAGGTCGAGACCGTGGAGAAGATCGGCGCCATGGCCGATGAAGCGCGACGGCTGTGGATCGAAACCGAATACGACGCGGGGGCAACGATCCCTGAGCCTTCCTATCCACAGGCCTACAGCGGCAGGTTCAACCTCCGTCTGCCAAAGTCGCTCCACCGCCATCTTGCCCTGTCGGCGGAGCGGCAGGGTGTGAGCCTGAACCAGTACGTGCTCATGCGCCTGTCCGCGGGTGAGGCAGTCAGCGGGACGCGACCCGGGCTCCGGAAGGTAGGCTGACGGACGACCAGACACTGGGGGTCGAGTGGTCGGCGCTGGGCACACGCGCCGCGCCCCACCTTGCGGCGGGCACCATGCCTTCGGCAGCGTTCGCCGTCGTCCCCGGCATCATGCTGCTGAGCGCGGGCGGCGCGAGCGACGGCACCTACCTCGGGCCGAGAGATACGATCGCGTTCAACGCGGCGTGGTCGCCTCGGTAACGGCCCCCAGTATCGAGTCCCCGATTCCCTACAGCAGCACCTTCTTCGGCGCGCCGGAGGGCTGGCGGCGGACGTTGTGGATCAGCCAGCGCTTGAAGCCGTCGGACTCGACCTCCGCGATGCGCGCGCGGCCCGGGTTGCCGAGCAGTTCGTCGACGCGAGCGGCGTAGGCGGCATATGCGGCGTGCGTCTCCGGCGTGATATTCAGCACGTCGTGCATGTGCACCGCGACCGCGAGCTGCCGCTCGCACAGCCGCAGCAGCCAGCCGAACTCGATCTCCGCCCACGCGACGTGGAACGACGCGTCGCCAAAGGTGTACGCGAGGCGCAGGTTGTTCGACTCCGGCGCCACCTCGAGCAGCGTCGCCCCGAAGTTCGGCCGCCCGAGGTCGCTCGACGCGCGGTAGACAAGCCGGAGCTGGTCGTCTGCGGCGAGCGTCGTGCCTGCGAAGTAGTGGCCGAGACCGACATCGAGCGCCTTGTGCTCCTCGTCGGGCCGCAGATGCTCCAGCAGCCAGCCGACGTACTCGCCCATCTCCTCGTGCTTCACCTGGTACTCCGCCGCGACCAGCTCGCACACCGAGCGCACGAGGTTCGGCACGCTGGCGTAGGACCCGCGCGTAATCAGCAGGCAGGCGTCGGCGAGCGCCGCGTAGGCGCGCCCCCACGTGCCGACGACGGCGGCGTACGCGTGCGTGCGGTAGCGCGCGTGCGACGAGTCGTTGAGGATGCGGAGCTGGAGCGCCATGCCTTCGGCGAAGAGGCGCAGGTCGGCGCCCAGTACGAACTGCGTCTGCCGGTGGGCGTCGTGCACGTCCGCGGGCGCCGAGGCGCCGGGCTGTTCCGGCAGCACGTACTGCGAAGGGAAGGCGATGCCGCTGACGCGCTGGCCCGGTGTCGGAAGCGGCGGCTGCACCATCAGCGGTACTTCGCCCACTTCTGCCGGCGCTGGCGCACGTACGGCATGTCGGCCGCGTACGGCAGGCGGCGGCGCTTCGGCTCGTAGCCGGTGATCTTCACCGGCACGACGCCCGTCCAGCCCTTCGTCACGAACAGCGCGCGCGACAGGCCCGGGAACTGCACCTTGCGCGCCACCACCTCGACGTCGAACGTCGCCGATCCCCCGGGTGGGACCTCGAACGTGCCGATCGGGCCCCAGAGCCACGGCTCCGACGTGGAGACGTCGCCCCGCAGCGTGCAGTCGCAGGGGTTCGTGATCGTGATCGGCCGGCGGACGTGCGCCCCGTCGCGCAGCTCCGACACATCGACCTCAATCTCCTCCGGCTCGATGGTCGGCGGCGGGTTGTGCACGTGCGGGGGGCGTTTCGGCGGCACCTGCGCCGCGACGACGTCCTCCCATCCGGGCTCGACGGCCCACGAGCCGTAGGCGCCGTCGCCCGCGCGGCGCGGGCGGGGCCGCACCCCGGTCACGACGGCAGCGCGCTCGCGCCGCGCGGCGTCGTACGCGCGGCGCTTCTCGGGGCTGCCGAGCGTCTCAAACGCGCGGTTGACGCGCGCGGCCTTGCGCGTCGCGCCGGGGTCGCGCATGTTCGCGTCGGGGTGCACTTCTCGCATCAGCGCGCGGTAGCGGCGTTTGATTTCTGCGTCGCTCGCCGCAGGCGTCAGGTCCATCACGGTGTAGTGGTCTTGCTCGGTCATCTCGTGTCTGATCCGCGCCCCTGGGGCACAGGTACCGTGCGTGACCCCGCACGCGGGCGCACGCGTTGCGTCCATTTTACCAGCGCTGGCAAGGCCGCGCTTCACGCGACGTTGACGCGCTCAGGGGGGGCGGTGACGCCGACAACGCCTGCTACGCATGGTGCGCTTTGAGGGCGCCCCGACCGGCGTACTGTGCGCTCCGTCCCAGCTCCTCCTCGATGCGCAGGAGCTGGTTGTACTTCGCCGTGCGCTCGCCCCGCGCCGGCGCGCCGGTCTTGATCTGCGCGACCCCCGTCGCAACAGCCAGGTCGGCGATCGTGCTGTCCTCCGTTTCGCCGCTGCGGTGGCTGATCACCGACGTCCAGCCGGCATCCGACGCCATGGCGATCGCCTCCAGCGTCTCCGTGAGCGTGCCGATCTGGTTCAGCTTGATCAGCACGCTGTTCGCTGAGCGCTCCCGGATGCCGCGCTCGATGCGCTTCGTATTGGTCACGAAGTTGTCGTCACCGACGATCTGCAGGCGGTCGCCCAGCCGCCGCGTGAGCAGCGCCCAACCGTCCCAGTCGTCCTCCGCCATGCCGTCTTCGAGGCTCACGATCATCGGGTACTTCTCGCACCACGCCGCCCAGTGGTCGGCCATCTGCTCGCTCGTGAGCGTGCGGCCCTCGATGGCGAGCACGTAGCGCTGCCTCTTCGCGTCGTACAGCTCGCTCGACGCCGGGTCGAGCGCGATCGCGACCTGGCGGCCGGGCTCGTAGCCCGCCTGCTGGATCGCCTCGATGATCACCTCCAGCGCGGGCTCGTTGCCGCCGAGCGACGGCGCGAACCCGCCCTCGTCCCCGACGTTCGTGGCATGGCCGGCCTTCTTCAGCACCCGGGCGAGCGCGTGGTAGACCTCGGCCGCCCAGCGCAGCGCCTCGCGGAAGTCGGGCGCACCGAGCGGCATCACCATGAACTCCTGGAAGTCGGTCGAGTCCGTCGCGTGCTTGCCGCCGTTGAGGATGTTGAACATCGGCACCGGCAGCGTGCGCGCGGCCGGCCCGCCGAGGTAGCGGTACAACGGCTGACCCGCCGAGGCCGCCGCGGCGCGGGCGCTCGCGAGCGAGACACCGAGCATCGCGTTCGCGCCCAGCCGGGACTTGTCCGGCGTCCCGTCGAGCGCGATCAGCGCCCGGTCGAGGCCAGCCTGGTCGCCGGCCGGCATGCCCACGACCTGCGGCTCGATCTCGCGGTTGACGTTGACGACGGCGTTGAGCACGCCCTTGCCGCCGTAGCGATGGATATCGCCGTCGCGCAGCTCGACCGCCTCGTGCTCACCCGTGCTCGCGCCAGAAGGCACCGCCGCGCGGCCGAACGCTCCGTCGGTCAAGCGCACGTCCACCTCGAGGGTCGGGTTGCCGCGCGAATCGAGGATCTCGCGTGCGTGGATGCTCTGGATGTCAGCCATGGTCTCTCGTCTCCTGCACTGGGGGTGGTGCATACAGCGTGCCGCCGTCCAACTCCTGGCCTCCGGCATCCTCCAGCGCGCTACGCCTCGCCGCTCCCACGCCGGATCACGGCGAACGAGCCGGTGGCGGCGGCCACCAGGGTGCCGCGCTCGTCCGTGACCTGCGATTCCAGGAATACGACGTTCTTCCCCTGCTTTACGATCGAGGTGTCGCAGGTCAGCACGCCACCGCGCACGCCGGCGAAGTAGCTCACCTTGATTTCGATCGTCGCGCAGATCTCGCCCGGTGGCAGGGCCGCCATCGTCGCGCCGCCCATGCTGTAATCGATCATCGTATAGACGGCGCCGCCGTGCAGCACGCCGTGCGGGTTCACCAGCTCGGGCGCGACGTCGAGTCGATAGCGAGCGTGGCCGTCGCTCACGCCGAGGTTGGTGATGTGCAGCATCTCGGCCAGCGGGCCGATGCTGGCGCCTGCCGCCCGCGCATCCTCGACCGCCGGCTGCATCGAGCCGGCCCAGCCGAGCAGGCGCCGGCGCTGCGCATCGTCGAGCAGGTTGATCGCGGCATCGAGCCGCTGCCGGAGGTCATCGTCAGGCACGCCGGGAGGATAGCGCGGGAGGAGGGGACGCGCGAGACGCCGCGCGGCGTCGCGGCGGGCTCCGTCCTCAGGCCAGGAAGCTGAAGAAACGGTCCTGTGCCACGATGCGGTGCAGCCCCCAGGCGATCCCCAGGGCAATCAGCGCAACGACGGCGCCGGCCGCGGCGTCGAGGAAGTAGTGGTTGGCCGTCATGACGATGCCGCTCAGCATCAGCAAGGGCAGGAACGCCGCGAACAGCTTGAGCGGCCGCACCCGCGCGTTCGTGCCGATGGCGATGGCGACGAGCAGATCCCAGCCGAAGTGCAGGCTGGGCATCGCCGCGTACTGGTTCACGATCTTCGGGTTCTGGAACACGTAGTACGACTGCGCATGGATGATCGTGTCGGTGAAGCCGAACTCCGGCATGAACCGCGGCGGCGCCAGCGGCACAGCCGCAAAGCCGATCAGGGCGATCAGGCCGGAGATGAGGAACGCGTTTCGGAACAGCGCGTAGCTGTTCCGGTGGCGCATGTAGAGCCAGACGGCGACGGCGATGATGACGGGCAGGTGACCCCAGATGTACAGGTAGTTGAAGAAGTCGACCATCCACGGCTTCGGCAGGATGAGCTGCTGGAGCGAGGCCTCGTGGAAGATGTGGAGGCGCTCCTCGAACTGGATCACACGGGCGGCGTTGTCGAAGGCGTCGCCCGCCTTGCCGTGCACGGCCGCGCGCACGAACTGGTACGCGGTGTACGCGGGGACGATGAACAGCAGTTCGGCGATGTGGCGCCAGTTCTTCTCGAGGAGCGCCTGCAGCCGGTTCTGGTGGGCAACGGCGATCGCGGATTGGCCCGACATGTCGCGTACAGTATACCTGCCGCTGTCCAGCTTCATCGGCCCCCTACCTCCGTAGCCACGGCCTCGATGGCGTCGCCCGTCGCATCCACGATGCGGTCGATCTGCGCCTCGGTCGTGACCAGGGGCGGCGCGAAGAGGATGCTGTCTCCCTTCACCCGGGTCAGCACGCCGCGCTCCCGCAGCGCCACGACGAGCCGGGGGCCGGCGCCACCGGGCAGTGAGGCGCGCGTGGCCCTGTCGGCGACGACCTCGACCGCTGCCATCAGGCCGAGGCCGCGCACCTCGCCCACGTTCGGCATCTCGAGCAGCCGCGCCAGGCCGTCGTTGAGCCTGTGCCCGAGCTGCTCCGCGCGCGCGACGAGCCCCTCATCTTCCAGGATCTGCACGTTACGCAGCGCGACCGCGCAGGCCGTCGGATGCGCCGAGTTCGTGCAGCCGATCATGAACTTGGCGTCGGCGGGCGCATCGAGGATCGCGCGGTGCACCCGTTCCGACGCGATGAAGGCCGAGAGCGGCACGTACGCGCTCGTCACCGCCTTGGCGATCGTCATCATGTCCGGCTGGACGCCCCAGTGCTCCAGCGCGAACCAGCGCCCCGTGCGGCCGAACCCCGTGATCACCTCGTCGGCGATCAAGAGCACGTCGTGGCGGTCGCAGATCGCGCGCAGGCGCGGCCAGTAGCCCGGGTCGGGCGGGATGACGCCGCCGGCGCCGTGCACCGGTTCCGCGATCACGGCGGCGACGCTGTCCGCACCTTCGCGCACGATCGTCGCCTCGATGTTGTCGGCGCACGCCAGCGTGCACGATGGCTTGTCCGCGCACCACTGGCAGCGGTAGTGGTAGCACGTCGGCACCCGGACGAAGTCCGGCGGCTCGGGGCCGAAGCCCTTGTGGAACGGCGCCATGCCGGTGACGGCGGTCGCCGCCATCGTGCCGCCGTGGTACGCCTCCTCCCGCGAGATGATCTTCATCTTCGACGGCTTGCCCGAGACGGACCAGAAGTAGCGCGCGGTCTTAATCGCCATCTCGTTGGCCTCGGAGCCGCTGCTGGCGTAGAAGATGCCCGACATGTCCGGGTAGACGAGCGAGAGCAGCTTCTCCGTCAGGCGGATCGAGGGGACGTTAGCGTAGCCGGTGTAGCTGTTCGAGAAGCCCAGCGTGGCCATCTGCGCCGCCGCCGCGTCGGCCAGCTCGCGCCGCCCGTGGCCGACGGCGACGTTCCACAGCGACGACAGCGCGTCGATGTACGTCCGCCCCTCGCTGTCCGTGAGGACGGCGCCCTCGCCCCGCTCGAAGATGATGGCGTCGCGGTGGTCGGCGAGGTGGAACTGCGGATGGATGATGTGCGCGATGTCGTAGGCCCGGAGGCGGCCGGTCTCAACTGCGTCCAATTGCTCACCCGCTTATGCTGAACAGTCGAGTCAATTATACGCCGCGCACGCCCCGCAGCAACTCCCTCGCCACGCGGCGCTCGTCCCAAGGCAGCGGCGTCGTGCCGACGACAATCGAAGGCTCCGTGCCCTTGCCGGCGAGGAGCACCGTATCGCCGCGCCGCGCCCGGCGGAAGGCGGCCTCGATGGCGCGGCGGCGGTCGGGCTCGCGCACGAACTGTGCGCCCTCACAAAAGCCGCCGGCCACGAGCGCCCGCGCGATCTCGTCGATGATGGCGTCCGGGTCCTCGCCGCGGGGGTCCTCGTTGGCGATCACGGCGAAGTCCGCCGCCTGCGCGACCGCCCGCGCGATGCCGCTGCGGCGAGCGACATCGCGCTCGCCGGCCGCGCCGAACACGACGATCAGCCGCCCCTCGGTCGCCGGGCGCAGCGCCCCGAGCACGTTGCGCATCGCCGGTTCGGTCGAGGCGATATCGACGACCACGCGAAACGGCTGTCCCTCCTCGATCAGCTCCATGCGGCCGGGCACACCGGGGAACGTCGCGAGGGCGGCGGCGGCGGCGGCGAGCGTCACGCCCTGTGACAGCGCGGCCGCGACGGCCGCCAGGCAGTCGGCGACGTTGAAGTCACCGGCCAGCGGCGTGGTGGCGGGGAGGTCGGCGTCGCCCGTACGCACGATGAAGCGCGTCCCAGAGCCCTGACGCGCAATCTCGCGCGCGGTGACGTCGGCCTGCGCGTGCAGGGCGTAGGTGAGTGCCGGTACGCCGGGCGCGGCGGCGCGCATCGCGGCGGATGCCGGGTCGTCGGCGTTCAGCACGGCGGCCTTCGGCACGCCTTTGCCGCCGCTCGCCGCCACCATCCCGAACAGCTTCGCCTTTGATGCGCGGTACGCATCCATCGTGCCGTGGAAGTCGAGATGGTCCGGCGTCAGGTTCGTGAAGACGCCGACGTCGAACGCGCACTGGTCAACGCGGTGCAGCTCCAGGCCGATCGACGATGCCTCGACCACCGCGTAGCACGCGCCGGCGTCCGCGATCCGGCGCAACTCGCGCTGCACGTCCGAGGCCTCCAGGGTGGTCATGTGCGAGGCGTTCAGCTCGGAGGCAGCGCCGTCGCCGAACGCGACGCTGCTCAGGTAGCCGGCGCGATGGCCCGTCGCCGTGAGCACGTGGGCGATGAGGTGCGTCGTCGTCGTCTTGCCGTCCGTGCCGGTGACCCCGACCATGCCGAGCGCGCCTGCCGGATGGCCGTACACGCCGGCGGCGGCTTCCGCGAGCGCGGCGCGTGCGTCGGGCACGGCGATAAAGGCCACGCCCGCCACCACGTGCGGCTGCCAGCGCGCGCGCCGGTCCGCCTGGACGATGACGGCGGCGGCCCCGTTTGCGACTGCCGCGGGGATGAAGTCGTGGCCATCAGCCTGCGCGCCGGGGATGGCGACGAAGATGCCGCCCGGCCGTATGCGGCGGCTATCGTGCGAGATGTCCGCCGCGTCACGCGGGACGCCGGACACGACGCGGGCGCCGCTCAGGGCGCTGAGCCAGGGGGGCGTTGAGGCAGGCAGGGAGGCGGCCACGCGGCGATTGTATCGGACGCTACCGTCTTCAGAGCGGCTGCCGGCCACCCGATGATCCTCGTAGGCACCGGAGAAGTGGGGTTGGACATGGTCGCGCTTCGCGCACCCCTGCGCGCCCTCGACGATGCGCCGGACGGCGGCTGGCCGCTGCTCCCGCGGCCGCCGTGCGGCCCGTCCGGGAACCCGCGCGACTGGCTGACGCTCGAGCAGGCCGCCTGCGAGCTCGGCGTCTCGGTCAGCACGGTGCGCCGGCGCATCCGCAACGGCCAGTTGCGCAACCGGATCATCCCCCGGAAGGGTGGCTTCGCCTACCGCATCTACATCCCGGACTCGCGCCACGGCCGCGAGCCGCTGGCCTGCGTCACACCCGGGCGCACCGCCGCCGGACCGCCGGCGCTGGCGCCGCGCGACCTGGAGGCGTACCGCCGCG
>JAKAMA010000069.1 GCA_021813085.1 Chloroflexota bacterium
CACCAACCGCCACTACACCCACAGCCACATCCACGAGACGCTGGTCGACTTGCTGGCGATCCAGAAGGAGATCCACGCCGGCCTCTTCGCGACGATGGACGGCACCACCGCCGGCAACGGCCCCGGGCCGCGGATCATGGAGCCCGTGCGCAAGGACGTGATCCTCGCATCGGGCGACCAGGTGGCGATCGACGCCGTGTCCGCGAAGATGATGGGCTTCGACCCCATGCAGATCCAGTACATCCGCCTCGCGCACGACCAGGGCCTCGGCGTCGGCGACCCGCGCGAGATCGAAGTCGTGGGCGACGACATCTCCGCCGAGTCGTGGGGCTTCAAGGTGGGCGCGCACCTGCACAGCATGCTCGGCTACCTGGCGTGGTTCGGGCCGACGAAGTTCCTGCAGAAGATCGTCGTGCGGCCGCCGCTCGTCGCCGGCCCGATCCTCTTCAGCGAGGTCTTCCACGACTACTACCACTGGCCGCTGAAAGAGAAGAAGGTCTACGAGCGCTGGCGGCGCGAGTCGCCCTGGGGCCACCTCTTCGCGAAGTACCAGGCCGAAGGCGCGCAGGCGCCGAGCACGGCGCCCGTGGCCGCGCGCTGACGCATCGCGCCCGCGCCGCCAGACGGTACGCTTCACTGAGCCACCAACACAGGCGCCCGACCGCACGCTAGGACGAGAGCTCGGACAGCCACGGGTGGCCGACGAGCGAGATCGCGTCCCGGAGCCAGTCGCGCTGCCCGACGCTGAGGTGCGGGAGCAGGGCCAGGAAATCGAGCTTGTCGCGGCGGCGAAGTTCGCCGGCCTTGTAGAAGAGGAGTGCCTCCGGGACCAGCGCCGGGAGCCCCCAGGGCGACTGCCGGACGCATCGACGCAGCGGCATCGTGATGCGCGGTTCGCGACGGAAGATCCAGTCGCCTTCCGAGCGCTCGACGAGCTGGATGTCGAGGCCGAAGCCCTGCTGCGCGGGCGCGTCCAGCCGGTCCGGCAGGCGGTCGCGTGCTTCCGGTGAGCGGGCGTGGATGTGGGCGGGCAGGTCGAGCGCACGGCCGGTCCACGGCTCGGATGTATTGCCGGCGACGTTGGGGTCGTGGGCGATCAACTGCCAGCCTTCGAGATGCTCGAACAGGAGATCCAGTTCGTCCTGGAAGACGGCGATATCGACGTCGCCGTGATCGCGGGTCGTGCGGCCGAGCCAGGCATCAACGGCCCAGCCGCCGCAGATCGACCACGCGCCGCGGTACGCGGCCATGCCGTCGGCGACTCGGGCGAGAGGTTCCGGCACGCGATCGGCCGGTTGGTGGGAAATACGGGTAGACAAGATCTGCTCCTTGAGGGCGACGCCGCGCCCACGGCCGGAGCCGGCGCGGGACGGCGCGATACGAAGCGACAATCGGGCAGGAGCGCACCCGATGCCGGGCGGAGGTTGGCCTGGTCAGGCCGCCCGGATCCCGGGGCGCGGTAGGGGAGCTGGTGTCCTCATTGGTGGATCTCCCTTCGCGACGAACACGTTGTGCGGAGTATAGCACCGGAGCAGACAGGCGTGCCCGGTTCGGGGTTCAGTTCAAGCGGACCCATCTACAACGCGACCGCACAGGTTGACAGCGTGGCGACAGCTAACTAACATAAGCGTCGCCGGTCACCCCCGCCGCGCAGTAGTCATGGACGCCCGCCGAACGCGAGTGCGGAGACGTGTGCCCACGGCATCGCGGCTGACCGGCGGGGGAGCGCGCCGGTGGGCCGGCAGGGGCAGGCCGGCCGAGGGGGAGCAGGGAGAGGAGCGCGTGCGCGCCTGTCGCGTCATCCCGGCTCGTGTCCTGGGCCTCCCGGGCGCGGCCTCAGCATCGTCTCCTCTGAAGCGTCATGCGTGACAGGCGCCGCAAGCAGATCGCGGTGGCAGCCGCGGCTGTGGCGACGCTGCTGACGCTGGCGCTGGCCTTTGGCTTTCCGAATGCCTCGTTCCCGATCCTCGGCGCGATCTTTGGCTCCGGCACGCCGACCGCGACGGCCGTCCCGCCACCGGGCACCGCGACGCCAACGCCGGTGGCGACGACCACGCCGACGCCCAGCGCCACGCCCTCGGCCACGTCTACTGCGACCGCAACGCTGACGCCGGCGCCGAGCGCCACCGCGGCGGTGACCGCGACGCCGACGCTGGCCGCCGCGAAGCTCGCGTTCCTCACCGCGCCCGTCAGCGGCGTCGCTTCCGCCAGCGCAAACCTCGGCCCGCTCACGGTCCAGATGCAGGACGCCGCGGGCGGGCCCGTCACGGCAGCGGCGGCGACGACGCTGAGCCTGGGCAGCAATTCTGCGGGCACGGCGGTCTTCGCGACGAGCCCGAACGGGACGCCGACGGCATCGCTGACGATCGCGGCCGGCCAGAGCAGCGCCAGCTTCTACTACGGCGACACGGCGGCCGGCACGCCGCTGCTTACCGTCTCGCTCGCCGGCGTGACGCCGGCCACCCAGCAGGAGACGATCACGGGCGGCGCGGCGACGCAGACGCTCGTCGTCCTCCCCGGCGAATCGCTCCAGCCGGGTGTTGGGGTCCAGGGCCGCGCGCTGTCGCACCTGCCTGGCTCGTCATTCTCGGTGAGCGTGTACGCTACGGACGCCTTCGGGAACCTCGACGCGTCGCAGACGCAGACGGTGTCGCTGACCGCGAGCGACGCCGCGGCGACGGTCGGAGCTCCGCACGCGCTCGCCGGCGGCACGGCGACGTTCAGTGTCAGCGACCCGACGGCCGGCTACTGGCAACTGACGCCCGCCGGCGGCCCCGGCACGCAGGTGCCGTCGCACTTCTACTACGTCAGCCTCGCCATCAGCACGGTCGCCGGCAACGGGCTCTACGGCAACACGGGCGACGGCGGGCCCGCGACGCAGGCCGCGATCGGCGCGCCGTTCAGCATCGTCACAGACAGCGCGGGCAACTACTACGTCTCGTCCGTCGCGTCTCCCGTCGTGCGGAAGGTGACGCCCGGCGGCGTCATCACGACGTTTGCCGGCGGCGGCGCCGGCTGTCCGCAGCAGACGGACACCGTCGGCGACGGCTGCCCGGCCACGAGCGCGAGCCTCGCCGGCCTGCTCGGCCTCGCCATCGGCGGCGGCGACCGGCTCTACATCGCCGACCAGTTCCATCAGCGCGTGCGGATGGTCGACCCCGCCAGCGGCGTGATCACCACCGTCGCCGGCAACGGGTCCGTCGGCTACACCGGCGACGGCGGTCCGGCGACGCAGGCGACGCTCAACTATCCGGTGGCCGTCACGGTCGACGGCGCCGGCAACCTGTACATCGCCGACAAGAACAACCACGTCGTGCGCGCGGTGAACGCCGCCACCGGTGTCATCCGCACCTTCGCCGGGACCGGCGCCAGCGGGTACAGCGGCGACGGCGGTCCGGCGACGGCCGCAGCACTGATCAGCCCGGCCGGCCTGGCCGTCTCCACCGCTGGCGACGTCTACATCGCCGACCTGACAGCGAGTGTGGTCCGCCGGGTGAGCGGCGGCATCATCACGACCTTCGCCGGCACCGGCATCTACGGTTTCAGCGGCGACGGGGGCCCGGCGAGCGCGGCGCAGCTCGCCAGCCCGTACGGCCTGTCGTTCGACGGCGCGGGCGGCCTCTTCATCGCGGATTCCAACAACAACCGCATCCGCCGCGTCGCGCCGGGCGGCACGATCCTCACGGCCGCCGGCTCCGGCACGACCGCGTTCAGCGGCGACGGCGGCCCGGCGAACGACGCCGGCGTCAGTCAGCCCTTCCAGGCGGCCGTGCTGCCCAGCGGCATGATGGTGTTCAGCGACTACAACCACAACCGCGTTCGCGCCGTCGGCGGCTGGACCGCGCCGGCGGCCCTGCCGACCCCGACCGCGACGCCGACGCCGACGCCCTGCGCGTCCTGCCCGACAAGCACACCGACGCCGACCGCGACGAACACCGCCGTGCCCATCGCCACCAGCACTGCGAGCAGCACCGCGACGGCCACGCCGTGCGCGGGGGCCTGCCCGACCACGACGCCGACGCCGCTGCCGACCGCGACGAATACGCCGCCACCCACCGCGACGAGCACGCCGGTGCCCACGGCGACCAGCACGCCGACCGCAACGGCGACCAACACCGCGGTCCCGACCGCGACCAGCACGCCAACGCCGACGCCGTGCGCGGGCCCCTGCCCGACCGCCACGCCGACGCCATCAGCGACCGCAACCAGCACCCCCGTCGCGACGGCGACCAACACGGCGGTGCCCCCGCCGACCGCGACGAGCACCGCCGTCGCGACGGCGACCAGCACACCGGTGCCCCCGCCGACCGCCACGAGCACCCCCGTCGCGACGGCGACCAGCACGCCGGTGCCTCCGCCGACCGCCACGAGCACCGCCGTGCCGACGGCCACCAGCACACCGACGCCGACGCCGTGCGCCGGCCCCTGCCCGACCGCCACGCCGCCACCCGCACCGGTCCTCGCCAACGCGGCGAGCGGCGGTACGACCACCACCGTGCAGGGGACGCTCGCGGCGGCGCCGAGTACCACCTACACGGTAAGCCTCTACTCGAACACCGCCTGCAGCCCATCGGGCGCCGTCCTGCTGGGCTCGGTCAGCGCGGCGACGGACGCCGCGGGGAACGCGAACTTCGTCCAGTTGCTCAACGCCTTCGTCCCGGCGGGGCAATTCGTCATGGGGACGGCCGCCAGCACCGGCCCGCCGTCGGGGTTCTCGGCGTGCGCGACCGTCGTCACGCGCGCGTGCACCGATGACAGCGACTGCGACGGCTACACGGACGCGCAGGAAATCGCGCTCGGCACGAACCCGTTCAGCTACTGTCAGATCATGCGCGCGGACGTGAACGGCGATGGAGTGGTGAACATTTTCGACCTGAGCACGGTCGCCGGTGTGTACGGTCAGACGGTGCCGCCCGCGCCCCCGCGCGACGACCAGGGGCCGCCGCCGTTCGACGGCGTGATCAACATTTTCGACCTGTCAAAGATCGCATCCGCCTACGGCAAGACCGTCTCGCAGTGTCCGTAACCATCGCAGGAGCGACGCGGCGGTGCGCGCACCTTATCCGGCGCCGCTTCGCGCGTGGGCTGGTCGCGCCTGCCACGCCCCGTATGCCACCGTGAGGGCATGCAGTTCCGAGGCGGAGGCGGCGGTGGCACGGGGGCCGGACACGCGCTCTTCGCGGAGCGGCAGCGTCCGCGCGCCAGCTCGATCGCGATCCTGAAGCGCGTCGCCGGCGTCTTCGGCCCCTACCGCACCGCCGTCGTGGTCCTGCTCGTGACGGTGACGGCCTCCGCGCTCGTCGGCCTGGCGCCGTCGCTGCTCTTCGCCCGCATCATCGACAACGTCACGGGCAAGCGCGATGTCAGCCTCGTCGACCGCGACGCGCTGCTGATCTTCCTCGCCGTCCTCGCGGGAGCGATGCTCAGCGTCCTGCAGTCGTACCTCAACAACCGCGTCGGCCAGGGCGTGATGTACGACCTGCGCAACCGCCTGTACGCGCACCTGCAGACGATGTCGCTGCGCTGGTTCACCTCCACGCGCAGCGGCGAGATCCTGTCGCGTCTCAACAACGACGTTGGCGGCATCCAGGATGCGGTGACGGGGAGCTTCACGAGCCGAGATCGCGGACGCCCCGGACGCGCGCCCGCTCGAGCACGTCGCCGGGCGTGTGACCTACGAGCGCGTGAGCTTTTCGTACGCGGACGAGATCCCGGCACTCAGTGAGATCTCGATCGACATCGCGCCCGGGCGGGTCGCCGCGCTCGTCGGGCCGTCGGGCGCCGGCAAGACGACGCTCGCCTACCTCCTGCCGCGCCTCTACGATGCCAGTTCCGGGCGCGTCCTGATCGATGGCCGCGACATCCGCCAGGTGACGCTCGCGTCGCTGAGCAGCGCCGTCGGCGTCGTAACGCAGGATGCCTATCTGTTTCACGCCTCGATCCGCGACAACATCCGCTACGCGCGGCCGGACGCCCGGACGACGCCGTGCATGCCGCGGCGCGCGCCGCTTACATCCACGAGTTCGTCGATGGCCTCCCGCACGGTTACGACACGATCGTCGGCGAGCGCGGTTATCGCCTCTCGGGCGGGGAGAAGCAGCGCGTCGCTATCGCCCGCGCGGTGCTCAAGGACCCGCCGATCCTGATCCTCGATGAGGCCACGTCGTCGCGCGCGGGCGCACGACGCTGATCATCGCGCACCGGCTCAGCACGGTGCTGCAGGCGGACGTGATCTTCGTCCTCGACCACGGGCGGATCGTCGAGCAGGGGAAGCACGCCGAGCTGCTGGCGCGGGGCGGGCGCTACGCGTCGCTGTATCGCCAGCAGTTCGAGCCCGGGCGCGCGCGTCCGGCGCCCGAGCGCGCGCCGGACGAGGAAGCGCTCGACGGCGGTGCGGGCCTCGCCGCACTCGTCGGCCCGCCGTCCGTGCGGATGCCCGCCGACGCCTGGCTCCCGGGCGACCCGCTGCCCGAGCCCGAGCAGCTCGCCGACCGATAGGCGTGCCCGTCACGGGCGCGGGGTCCCGCGCCTGGTCAGCGGCGCCGGGCGCTCACCCGGCCGCCCCTTTCCCGGCGCGTCTGTCCGCCTGAACGTCTACAATGATCGCGGATTGAAACGGCTGTGGGTGCTCGCCAAGCACGCCTTCTTCGGCTTTCGCGATGACCGCTGCACGCGCCTCGCCGCGGCCATCTCGTACTACGCGCTCTTCTCGATCGTGCCGCTTGCGATCTTCCTGGTCTCGGTCTTCGGCTTCGTCCTCAACAACGCCAGCGTCCGGCAGAGCGTGGTCGACCAGGTGCTGAATTTCGTGCCGCTCAGCCAGAGCAGCGGCCGCACGGCCGTCGAGAACGCGCTGAACCGCGTCAAGCACATCAGCGGCCCGGCCGCGGCGCTGAGCCTGCTGCTCACGCTCTGGACTTCCTCGGCGATGTTCGCCGCCGTGCGCGGGTCGCTCAACACGGTATTTCGCGTCGATGAGCACCGCCCGTTCTTCCAGGGCAAGCTGCTCGACCTCGCGCAGGTCGGCGGCATCGCACTCTTCATCGTCGGGTCGATCGTCCTCACCGGCCTGCTCAAGGCGGTGCAGTCGCTGAGCAGCCAGCACCTTGGGAGCTTCGCCGGCGGGAACCCGCTCTGGGCGGTCGCGTTCCTGTTCGTGCCGGCGTTCGTGTCGTTCGTCGCGTTCCTCGCGTTGTACCGTGCCGTGCCCGCCGCGCATCTTTCCTGGCCCGAGGTGCTGCCGGGCGCGGCGGTGGCGACGGTGCTGTTCGAGCTGCTGAAGAACACCTTCGCGATCTACGTGGCGAACTACAACAACTACGACGTCGTGTACGGCTCGCTGGCCGGGATCCTGCTCTTCCTCCTCTACATGTTCCTGTCGTCGAACATCGTGCTGATCGGCGCCGAAGTGTCGTCGGCGTTCGTGCGTCTCGAACGCGGCGAGTTTGCGGCCGAGTTCACACCTGGGCCGCCGGGGCCGCCGCTCGCGGCGCGCCTCTTCCTTGCGGTGAAGGGACTGTTCGTGCGTCACCACGCGCCGGCGCCGCCGCCCCGCCAGCCCGAGGGCGCGCCCGGACCGGACCGCCGCCGCTGAGCCCGGTGAAGGGCGGACCGCGCGGGCTGCCGTACGGCCCGTCTGGGAACAGTTCGCGCCACGGGTGGGCGGGTGCTGTTTCATCCGCGGGGTGGCGCTGCCGCACCATGTGGAACTGCCAGGGGACATGCCGGGTGGGGTAGAGGAGCACGCTATCATATCCCCACGGTGATCGCATGATCCAGCGCGGTAAGCCCCGGCCCCTCAGCCTGACCGCGACCGCCGTCTTTGGCGCCGCGCTCGCGGCGCTGCTGGCGGTCGCACTCTTCCCGATCTTCCCGCACCGCCTGAACATCCGCGTGGGCGACGTCGCATCACGCACGATCAGGGCGCCGCGGTCCGTGTCGTTCGTGAGCAGCGTGCTGACAAAGCAACGGCAGGACGAGGCGGCGAACGCCGTGCCGCCGTCCCTCACCTTCGATGCGTCGGTGCGCACGAACCAACTCCAGGCATACAACCGGCTGACGGCGCAGGTCTCCCAGATCCGGGCGCAGACGACCGACGCGGCGCGCAAGCGCGACCAGCTCGCCGCCCTGCAGCTCTCGTCACGGAGCATCGACACCGTGCTGGCGCTGTCCGACGCACGTTGGACGGCGGTCGTCGCGGAGGGGCAACGGGTGTTGAGCCTGGACCTGGGGGTGTCGCTCGACAGCAACGGCGCGCGCCAGGCGAAGGACGGCGTCGACGCGGTGATCGCGCCCAGTTTCAGCGCCGACGAAGCCCTCCTCACGGCCGAGCTCGTGCGGCCGCTCATCGTCCCGACGCTCGTGGTCGACGCCCAGAAGACGGCGCAGGCGCAGGCTGCCGCGCGCGCCGCCGTGCCGCCGGAGCGGATCAGCATCGAGAAGAACGACGTCATCCTCGACGCCGGCTCACGGGTGGACAGCGTCGCCATCGAGAAGCTGCGAGCGGTCGGGCTGCTGTCGCGGCCCGTCGACTGGCGCAACGTGATGGCGGTGCTGCTGATCTCGATGATCGCGGCGGGTGCCATCGCGGGGTTCGTGTACATCATGCAGCCGGGAGGCATCACGTCAGAGCGGCACCTGATCGCGCTGGCGCTGGTGACCGCGGCACCGCTGCTGGTGGCGAAGTTCTACCTGCCGCTGGTGTTGCCCGACGAGCACCGGCACTTCCTCGCGTTCATCCTTCCCCTGGCGGCGGCGCCGATCCTGATCGCGGCGCTCCTCGAGGCCGAGGTGGCGGTCGTCGTCGCGGCGGTCGTCGGTGCGCTCATCGCGTTCATCAGCATCTTCCTCCCGGACGTCTCGCTGGTCGCGGCGATCAGCTCCACGGACACCGTGCGGCTCTTGCTGGTGTACGCCTTCGGGCCGATCGCGGGGATCTTCCTCGTGCATCGCGCGAACAGGCTGAGCCGCTACCTGAGAT